>JANNFT010000156.1:0-13838 GCA_031380185.1 Pseudomonadota bacterium | reverse complement strand
CAAAAATATTTCCCGCAATACACCGACGCACAGTTGAACGATCGCGACTTCGTCGTCGCTGAGTTGCAGCGTCTTGGCTCCGCTCCCAAACCCGGCGATGGCCTCGGCGGCATGCAGTTAACCTTGTTCGAAGAAACGGCCGAACCACTACTGATTCAACCAACCTTTATCATTGACTATCCTGCCGAAGTATCGCCCCTGGCGCGTCGCAACGATAACAACCCCGACATCACGGAGCGCTTCGAACTCTTCATCGCCGGCCGCGAAATCGCCAATGGCTTTTCCGAATTGAACGATCCGGAAGACCAAGAAACGCGCTTCGACGAACAAGTGAAACTCAAAGAATCCGGCGACCAAGAGGCGATGTTCAAGGACAAAGACTACGTCACCGCGCTTGAATACGGCCTACCACCGACCGCGGGCGAAGGCATCGGCATCGACCGTTTGGTGATGCTGTTGACCGATAGCCAGAGCATCCGCGATGTGATTTTGTTTCCGCAGTTGCGGCGCGCGGAAGGCTAAATTGTAGGTTGGGTAGTACGCAGCGAAACCCATCAATGTTAAATAAGGAACGGCGGGCTTCGCTTTGCTCTACCCACCCTACATATCGCGACAATCGACTCGTCTCAGTAAAATTACGTTCATTTCAAATCAGTGAGGAAAATATTCATGGCTTCGTCAAACAAAGTAGCAATCGTTACCGGCGCGGGAACGGGCATCGGGAAATCCGCAGCACTGGCGCTATTGAAAGAGGGTTACAGTGTCGTGCTCGCCGGTCGCCGCCCGGAGCCGCTGGCGCAAGTTGCAAAGGAATCTGGCGCGGGAAATCGCGTGTTGGCGGCGCCCACCGACGTGGCTAATGCCAAAGCCGTCACCGAATTATTTGCCAAAACAAAGGAAAAATTCGGCCGCCTCGATCTGTTGTTTAACAACGCCGGAATTAGCGCGGGTGGTCCGATCGAAGATATTACGTTCGAACAGTGGAAAAGCGTCGTCGATATCAATCTGACCGGGCCTTTTCTCTGCACCCAGGCTGCCGTGCGTATGATGAAAGGCCAGGAACCGATGGGCGGGCGCATTATCAACAACGGCTCGATATCCGCCCACGCGCCGCGGCCGAATTCAGCGCCTTACACGTCAACCAAGCACGCGATCACCGGCCTGACGAAATCGACGTCGCTCGATGGCCGCAAGTACAACATCGTCTGCAGCCAAATCGACATCGGTAATGCAGCGACGGAATTGATTGCGCCACGCGCAAAACTCGGGCTGACGCAAGCCGATGGCTCGCTCGCGATTGAACCCTTGATGGACGTCGATCACGTCGGCCAAGCGATCGTCTACATCGCAAGCTTGCCGTTGGAAACGAATGTGCAATTCATGACGATCATGGCGACCAAAATGCCGTTTGTTGGGCGCGGATAGTTACTAATTTTGCCGTCATTGCGAGGAGCGAAGCGACGAAGCAATCTTGATTTTCGTCGCTTCGAAGTACGAGATTGCTTCGTCGCTTCGCTCCTCGCAATGGCAGAAGGTTAAGTTTTCAACGCCTTGTAGCGAATGCGATGGGGCCTGGCGCCCTCTTCGCCTAAGCGCTTTTTCTTATCGGCTTCGTATTCCTGGTAGTTGCCGTTGAAAAACACGATTTGCGATTCGTCCTCGAATGAAAGAATGTGTGTCGCAATGCGATCGAGGAACCAGCGATCATGAGAAATAATCAGCGCGCTGCCGGGGAATTCCAGTAGCGCATCTTCCAGCGCACGCAGGGTTTCCACGTCGAGATCGTTGGAGGGTTCGTCGAGCAACAATACGTTGCCGCCGGCCAACAACGTTTTTGCGAGATGTAAACGCCCGCGCTCGCCGCCGGATAAATTGCCGACGATTTTTTGCTGATCGGCGCCCTTGAAATTGAAGCGTCCGAGGTAGGCGCGCGATGGCATTTCGAATTTGCCGACGGTTATGATGTCCGCGCCACCGGAAATTTCTTCCCACACGGTTTTGTCGCCGCTTAATGTATCGCGCGATTGATCGACCTGCGCGATGATTGCCGTTGATCCGACGACAATCTCGCCGCTATCGGGTTTTTCCTTGCCGGTAATCATGCGGAACAACGTGGACTTACCGGCGCCATTCGGACCGATGATGCCGACTAT
This sequence comes from Pseudomonadota bacterium, assembly GCA_031380185.1. Taxonomy (GTDB): domain Bacteria; phylum Pseudomonadota; class Gammaproteobacteria; order Burkholderiales; family JALYOK01; genus JALYOK01. The sequence goes on along the minus strand of JANNFT010000156.1, from coordinate 11,685 downwards.
GGCGCCGGGTGGAATGCTGAAGCTGACATTATCTATCAGTAAGCGATCGCCGTAACCTTTGCTCACGCCTTTGAATTCGATCACCTCATTGCCGAGCCGCTCGCCGACCGGAATGAAAATCTCCTGCGTCTCGTTTCGTGTCTGGTATTCGTAAGAACTCAACTCGTCAAAGCGCGCAAGGCGCGCTTTACTCTTGGCCTGGCGGCCTTTTGGGTTTTGTCGAACCCAATCCAACTCGGTCTTCAGTGCTTTCTGGCGCGCCGATTCGCTCGACTCTTCTTGCTTCAACCGATCACCTTTTTGCTCGAGCCACGAACTGTAATTGCCCTTCCACGGAATGCCCTGGCCGCGATCAAGTTCCAGAATCCATTCGGCGGCGTTGTCGAGAAAATAGCGATCATGGGTAACCGCAACGACAGTGCCGGGAAAGCGTTGCAGGAACTGCTCGAGCCACTCCACACTCTCCGCATCCAAGTGATTGGTCGGCTCATCCAGCAGCAACATATCCGGCTTGGACAGCAGTAATCTGCACAGCGCAACGCGGCGCTTTTCGCCACCGGAAAGATTAGCAATCTTCGCCTCCCACGGCGGTAGGCGCAGCGAATCCGCAGCGATCTCCAACTGATGTTCCGTATCGCTTCCGTTCGCAGCGAGAATAGCTTCGTACTTCGCCTGATCCGTTGCGAGTTGGTCGAAATCAGCATCCGCTTCACCGTAAGCGGCGTAAACCGCCTCTAGTTTAGTTTTCGCCCCCATCACCTCACCCATGCCCGCTTCAACTTCTTCGCGCACCGTCTTCGTTGGATCTAGTCGCGGCTCTTGCTGCAGATACCCAATGCTCAAATTCGGCATCGGCCGAGCTTCGCCCTCAATCTCGGTGTCGAGACCCGCCATAATTTTGAGCAGCGACGACTTGCCGGAACCGTTCAGGCCCAATACGCCGATCTTGGCGCCGGGAAAAAACGATAACGAAATATCTTTGAGAATAGTGCGTTTGGGCGGCACGATCTTGCTCACCCGATTCATGGTGTAAACGTATTGAGCCATAGGATTGTTTTACGGAAAGTTAGCGCCGCATTATAACGCGGCGCAGGTACAATGACGGCATGATTTCGGCGAACGCGACACCTTACGCAGGACTCACGCCGGATATAGTGCTTGACGCGATTGAAGGCGCCGGCCGCAAATGTGATGGGCGAATGCTCGCGCTTAATAGCTACGAAAATCGCGTCTATCAAATCTGGTTGGAAGACGAGTCGCTCATATTCGCGAAATTTTATCGACCGCAACGATGGTGCGATTCGCAGATTGGTGAGGAGCATGGTTTCGTGCAGGAATTGGCGGAGCACGAAATTCCGGTTGTGTCGCCCATATTGCTTGCCGATGGAAAAACGCTAAATCAATTTCAGGATTTTCGCTTTGCGATCTATCCAAAACAAGGCGGCCGCGCGCCGGAATTGGAGCAAGCGAATACGCTCGAGTGGATCGGCCGATTTCTCGGACGAATTCACGCCGTCGGCGCCATCCGCGATTTTGCGCAACGGCCGCCGTTGAACATCGAAACCTTTGGCGAAGAGCCGCGCCAATACTTGCTTGTAAGCCCGTTCCTACCTGCGGACCTGATGCATGCGTGGTCTAGTGTGGTTGAACAAGCGTTGATTGGCGTTCGCCAATGCTACCAGCGCGCCGGCGAAATTAAACTGATTCGTCTTCACGGCGACTGCCATGCCGGCAACGTTTTGTGGACTGAGTCAGGGCCGCACTTTGTCGATTTCGACGACAGCCGCATGGGTCCCGCAATTCAGGATCTTTGGATGTTGTTATCTGGCGAGACCGGCGATATGACGCGACAATTCGCCGATGTGCTGGCGGGCTATGAGGATTTCTATGAATTCGATCGGCGCGAGCTACACCTAATCGAAGCGCTGCGCACATTGCGCTTAATTCACTATTCCGCTTGGATCGCGCGGCGCTGGGACGACCCTGCTTTCCCGGCTGCGTTTCCGTGGTTCAACACGCAACGTTACTGGCAGGATCGCATTCTTGAATTGCGTGAACAGATTTCGTTGATGGCGGAATCTTCTCTGGCATCGATCGCGTTCTAGTCTAACTGGCAGGCCCGAAAAAACGCAAACCCGTCAACGCCGAACTAGAGGCGCTACGCAAAATCTGCCCAAGCGGGTTTTCGTAAAAGGCGTAGAACTCTGTCATGCTGTCTCCAACGATTTCCAAAGATGCATTACGGCGTAAGCACGCCATGGCCGCCAGGCCTCGGCGATCTCGAGAACCTTGCGTGGATTTTTTTCATTGAGCGCTTTCATCACGCCGAAATCGGTGTGGAGAAACGCATCGGGCCACGCCAGGGCGCGCATGGCGATGTATTGCGCGGTCCAGTCGCCGATGCCGGGAATAGCGCGCAACTGACCCATCGTAGCCTCGACATCGGCCGCTGGATCAAGGCGCAACGCGCCCGCGGCGCGATGCCGCGCCAGCGCCAGGATGGTGCGAGCACGCGATGCGATTATTCCCAATTTCGCGATGTCGTCGACATTGAGCGTGGCAATTCGTTCGGCCGTCGGAAACGCGCAACTCAGCGCCGAAAACGGCGTTGCGATTTCCTCGCCGAATGCCTTGGCAAAGCGCCCCGCCAAGGTGGTCGCGGCGCGCACTGTGATCTGTTGCCCCAATACTGCGCGCACCGCAAGCTCAAATCCGTCGAACGCGCCGGGCAATCGAATCCCAGCGTGACCGAGCGCTATCTCGCCGAGCGCGGCGCTGATTTCCTGCGGCTGACAGGACAAATCGAACAGTTGTTTAATGCGTCCCATGACTTGCGGCAAAACACGCGCGAGCGACGCAGAAATGCGAACGCTCAGCACGGCTTTGGTCTTATGCTGAATCGCGGTAATCCATCCGCAATGAATGGCGCCGTTCGCATCGATACGAACGGTGCGGCGATAAGTCTTGCGATCGACTGTCTCGACACCCACGACGCTGCGGGCGGCAAGGAACGCCAGCAAATGTTGCCAATCGAGCGGTGGCCGATACGCCAGATCAAACATAAAATCGTCAGAAAATGCTGAAGCGTTCGCGCTTTTGCGCAGCGTTGAGGGAGTCAGACGATAGCGTACTTTGAATAATGCGTTGAAACGGCGCAAGCTCTGAAATCCGCTGGCGAACGCGACATCGACTAGCGCCATTTTGGTGTCGGTCAACAGACGCTTGGCGAGTAGTAAGCGCTGGGTCTGGGCGAAATCAATCGGCGCAACGCCGAATGCATCGAAGAATAAGCGTCGTAAATGACGATCGGTTACGCCGAGACGCTGTGCCAAGTCCTCCATGCCCATTCCGTTGGCGGCGCCGTCTTCAATCAAACTGGCGGCCGCCTGTGCAAGACGCGCGCTGAGGTCGACATTCGAATTTCCTGGCGCCAGCTCCGGCCGGCAACGCAGACAAGGACGAAATCCTGCGCTCTCGGCGGCCGCCGCGCTCGGGTAAAACTGGCAATTTTCGCGCTTCGGCGCCTTGGCGGTGCAGACAGGCCGGCAGTAAATTTGCGTCGACGTGACGCCGGTAAAGAAGCATCCGTCAAAACGCGCATCGCGCGCCTTAACGGCTTGATAGCAACTGTTGGAATCGAGCACCATGGGGCGAATGATAGATCGGATTGGCGCTGCTAACTCGCCATTTTCGGACATCAATATTTTCGGGTCAAACGCGGCAAAATTGCCTTCCAAGGTAAATTTATTCTCAGCCTTTCAAGAGTGAACGACGCGGTAAACTTTATTTGCCGCTCGTACGGAGAAACAGCGAGAACAAATTTATCGTGAAGCGTCTTCCCCTTCAAGTGCCTGCCCTGAGCCGGTCGAAGGGGGAACGTCGGGATGGGGGGTATCGACTATTTACAGGCTTCGGGCCGGTAGATTCGCTCGGTCGATGCCGGGTTCTTCGCCAATCGGACTTGCGGACGCAGCGGCCGGCGCACCAGTTCGCCGCCGCAATTCGGGCAACGTCCCTTGAGGCGCTGTTCGACGCAGTCGCGGCAGAACGTGCACTCGAATGAGCAGATCATCGCCTCTTGCGATTGCGGGGGTAAATCTTTATCGCAACATTCGCAGCTTGGTTTTAACATCAACATGGTCAACTTTCCTTCGCCGCAATCGCCTCTATTTCGAGCAGGAAATTCGACTTCACCAGTTCCGGCACGATAAGCAGCATTGACGCCGGACGCGCATCGCCAAGAAATTTTGAACGCACTTGTACATAGGCGGGAATATCGTCGGCACGCAATAAATAATGCGTGACCTTGACCAGATCGCCCACATCCATGCCGGCTTGCTTGAGCATACTCACGATGTGGCTCCAAGCGATCTCGGCTTGTCCGACAATGTCGCTCGGCAAATGACCGTCAAGTGCCAATCCCGGGGTGCCCGAGGTGTAAAGCCAGCGCGCGCTCGGTGACACCTCGATGGCGTCGCTATATTTACCGATCTGGCTCGCGACGCCGATATCATGCCGAATAATGGCCATCGCATCAGTCGTCCTTGTAGGCCGCGAACTCAATTTCCACCGCGGCATTGAGCGGCAAATTCGCAACGCCGATGGAGGTGCGTGCCGGCGGATCGATATTGCCGAAGACCTCTTCCCAGGCGCGATTGATCTCTGAAAACTGATCGAAGCGTGTCGTGAAAATTCGCGCGATGGTCAGGTTTTCCAAGCCGAGGCCATAGTCCTTCAATGCTTTCTGCGCGTTCGCGAGAATATATTGGGTTTCACCATAAGCGCCACCCGGCGCGAGTTGCGCTTGATCGGTGATGGCAATCATGCCGGAAAGCTGATAAAACGCACCGGTCTTAATACAGGGCGTGTAACGAAAGCGCGGCGCCGGGATACTTTTTGAATGCAGGAGGGTTCTTGGCATAATGCTGACTTTTCGGTTGGTCGGACCTGCATTATTGACGAGCGACGCGACGCTGGCAAGAACCCACAGCGGAAAGAAAAAGATCCGCACCCCTTTTGCATGTCGCCCCTCAGCAACACTGGCCTGGCGCGGAAGGGCTGGTAAAATTTGCTCACAAGTCCATGACAAAGATCGACTACAAACCATGCAATTACTGATAAAACAATGTGATAACGACGGCCGCTTGGCTCTTGTGGAAAAGTTTCTAGAAACCGATTGGCAGATAATGACGGCGGATGAAACCGACCCCGGCGCATTTGCGCTGGCTGTGGCGGCAGCCGACGCCATCATCTCGATGGATTGGTCGTGGGACGTCGACGCCCCCAACTTGAAGCTGTTGCACCTTCCAGGCGCAGGGACGGACGAAATTCAATTTTCTAAGCTGCCGCACGCTACAACGGTGTGCAATGTTTTCGGCCACGACATCGGCATCGCGGAATACGTCATGGCGGGTATGTTGGAAATGACTTTGGGCCTACGGGCGATGGACCGAGCGCTGCGCCAAGACCGCTGGACCGGTTCGCACTTATGTGGGCCGCGCCATGGCGAATTGTTCGGCCAGACGCTGGGCATCGTCGGTTACGGCCGCATCGGCCACGAAGTTGCGCGCCGGGCTCGAGCGTTTGGCATGCGTGTCATCGCCTGCTCGCGCACTGAAAAACCGAACGACGAATTTGCCGAACGCGTTGATGCCATGCCGCAGTTTGAGCGATTGCTGCGAGAGGCAGATTTTATTGTCGTCGCTATGCCCTTGTCGGACAGCACGCGTGGATTATTCAACGGCGCGGCGTTCGCGAAAATGAAATCCAACGTCGTGATCGTCAATGTCGCGCGCGGCGCGATCATCGACGAAATCGCCTTATATTCTGCGCTCAAGTCTAAACGCATCGCCGGCGCTGTAATTGATACCTGGTACCATTATCCGAAACAAGGTGAGGATTTCGGCCGGCCGGCGAAATCGCCGTTTCACGAACTCGACAACATCATCATGACGCCCCATGCCTCGGGTTGGACGGAAAATTTAATAGCGCGACGCTGCCAAGATATTGCCGAGAATCTGAATCGGCTGGCGCGTGGTGAACCACTGAAAAACGTAGTCAGACAAGGCCATTCATGACCCCAGACCAAATTGAACTTGCGGCAACGACGCTATGGAAAGCCATGACCAGCGCGCTTCCTATCGCGGCGCTGCCGGAAAGCGCTATTCCGCGCACTCGCGCCGAAGGCTATGCTGTACAACAAGCATTGGCGCGCCTCTCTGGGCAGCAAGCGTATGGTTGGAAAATTGCCGCCACCAGCGAGGCGGGCCGGCAACACATCGGCGTCGACGCTCCGCTCGCTGGCCGCTTGTTTCTAAACCGCGTTTTGCCGATGTCGCCGGCGATTTCTCTCAGCGGCAACGCCATGAAATTCGGCGAGGCGGAATTTGCATTTCGCATGGCGACGGATTTACCGGCGCGCGGCAAGCCCTACCGCGTCGATGAAGTGATGGCCTGCGTTGGCGCCCTATATCCAGCCATGGAGTTACCGGATTCGCGTTTCGACAATTACGTGAAAGTCGGTGCGCCGGCGCTGATCGCGGATTTCGCCTGCGCCCATCAGTTTATTTTGGGCGACGAAGTAAAAACCGATTGGCGCGCGCTCGATCTTGCCCAACATCGCGTCAGCGTGACCTGCAACGGCGCGGCGAATTGCGCAGGCATCGGCTCGAACGTTCTCGGCGATCCGCGCATCGCGATGGCCTGGCTGGCGAATGAATTGAACACCTACGGCTTGATGCTGCGCGCCGGCGAAACCATCACGACGGGAACCTGCGTCGTGCCGTTCGCGCTCGAAGCAGGTAAGCGTTACAGCGCGGACTTTGGTGTCCTCGGCACAGTTACCGCTTCATTCAAAGACTAAAGGATAATCCATGGCAGCGCTCGGCGAAAAACCTCTGCGCATCGCGTTTGCCGGTGCCGGCGCTATCAGCGGTTTTCATCTCACTGGCTGGCAACGGATGGCCAATTGTCAAGTCGTTGCAATTTGCGATCCATTGGTTGAAAAAGCCCAAGCCCAGGCGCAAGCCTTCGGCATTCCCGCAGTCTACGCGGATTTCGACACCATGCTCTCGCAAGTCAAACCCGATGCCGTCGATATCGCCACGCCGGTCGGCGTCCACGCGCATCTCACCATGATCGCGGCCGATCGTGGCGTTCATGTTTCGTGCCAAAAACCCGTGACGCCGACGGTGAAAGAAGCACAGAAGCTAATCAAATACGTCGGCGAAAGGGTGCGCTTCATGGTTCACGAGCACTATCGCTTTCGCCCGCATTATCAAGACGTGAAGCGCTGGCTCGTGGCGGGGCGCATCGGCGAAATTCGCCACGCACGCATGACCACGCGCAGCGCCAGCCTGATCTCCCTGACCGACGAGCCGGCGCCGTTGCTGAAACGCCAGCCCTACGTGCAACATTTCACGCGTCTGGCGATTTTCGAAATTTTTATTCACCAGCTCGACGCCATGCGCGCGCTCCTCGGCCCGCTCACGGTGTTGCAAGCGGGCGTCGGAAAAACCAATCCGATCCTAGCCGGCGAAGACCTGGCGCACATCGTTTTGCGTGGTGAAAATGGCATGACTGCCGTGTTGGACGGCAACGTTTCCGCACCGGGCTATCCGCCCTTACCCACCGATCGCTTGGAAATCGTCGGCTCCAAAGGCTCGCTGGTTTACGACGCCGACCGGCTCTACATCGTCGGTAGCGACGAGGCGCCGCTGAAATACGATCTGGTGAAAAATTATCAAATCTGTTGGACCGAATGTATCCGAAGTTTTGTTCACGGCCTGAGGTCCGGCGAGCCTTTCCCGACCGATCGTCTGGATAATTTGGAAACGCTGAAATTAATGGAAGCAAGCTACAAGGCGGCGGGCGTTAAGTTTTAAGAAACCCTTTGCCGGGCGGCAGATGCAGCATTGCGTCGTGGCAATGCACGGCCTGTGGATCTATTGCCCGGAGCCAGTGCTTAGCCAGGGGCTACCCCGTATCTACGCGCCTTTCCCGGCGTTGCGTGTTGGCGAAACGTGAATATTGCTGCTCGATGAACGCCCGACACTGCATAGCAAGTTACCCAGAACAATTAGCGAGAATTTTACCTATAAACAACGGTTGAACGGTTCCAGAATTGCGCAATTCGCGTTATCCTAATCTTAAATAAAAATGCACAGGTTCGTTGTTTGCTGCATATTCGCTAGGCCGGATAAAAACATTCATCGCTCTTTGAAAGGACCGCTCATGATCAACACTCGTTTACTCTTGATCGCCGCTACGTTGTTCAGTCTCAACGCCTGCACCACCGATAGCCTCGGCAATAAAAAGTACACTGCCGCCGTCGCTCGCGCCCACGAAGACCGCATGCTTGCATTGCGCAAATGCGAAAAATTTTCCGGTGACGCAAAATCCATGTGCCGCACCGAAGCCAACATCGCTCGGACTAAGACCGTCGCCAGCGCAAAAGCGGAAAATCTCGGCACCGCCGAGGCGCTGATCCAAGCGGAGCGCGACAACGTCGATGCCGATTGGAGCCTGGCAAAAGAAAAATGCAACACCTACGGCGGCGATACCAAAGCCGAGTGCGTCGCAAAAGCGCGCGCTGCCCGCGACGCATCCTTTGCGGAAATCGACACCAACGCGGACAAACTACAAGCGCAGTGGAAATCTGCCGTCACCAATTGCATGGAACTGGCCGGCACCTATCGGAGCACCTGCCTAGCAGAAGCGCGAGCCAAATACGGTCGCTAATGTTCGAATAATTCGATGACTGGAAGGGGTCAGCGGCTGGCCTGGGTGCTCGCCGCCCAGGCCAGAGGGATATGATACTGGCTAGTAGGCCATGTATCAGCGGATCACCTAAATTGACGCCCTAACCAACTCTGCCTAGCATCTCTCACCATTAACCAAAAGCGCAAACACCATGTCCATCCTCGTCACCGGCGGCATTAAAGGCATAGGCTTCGCCATCGCCAAACGTTTCGCCAAATCCAACAGCGATGTGTTTCTCAATTATCACAACGACGAAACCACCGCCGCAAAAGCGAAACTAGAAATACAACGACTCGGCGCACGCTGTCATCTCATTCGCGGCGACGTCGGCACGCCAGCGGGATGCAGCGCTGTTCTCGACCAAGTCAAAACGCAAGTCGACCGGCTCGATCAATTGGTTCACTGTGCCGTGCGCGTCATCGCGATGCCCACATTACAAGTGGACCCGGACGATTTTACGCGCGCCGTGAACCTCAATGGCGCCGCCCTGCTCTATCTCGTGCAAGCGGCACTGCCGATTTTGAAACGCGGCAGCAGCGTGTTCTACTTGTCTAGCCGCGGCGGCCGCACCGTCATAAAAAACTACGCGGCAGTCGGTGTCGGCAAAGCGCTGGCGGAAAGCTTGCTGCGCTATCTCGCTGTCGAACTCGCGCCGCGCGGCATACGCATCAACGCCATCGCGCCCGGCGCCGTCGATACCGACGCACTTCGCGCCGTGTTCGGCGCCGACACCGACAAGATTCTCAAGACAGCCGCCGAGCAAAATCCCAGTGGCCGATCGGTGCAACACGACGACTACGTCGGCCTGGTCGAATTCCTCGCCAGCCCGGCGGCAGAAATGATTCAGGGACAAGTGATATTTGTGAACGGTGGGCATAATTTGGCGGCTTAGCCAGTGATCATGAGCGGCAAAACAGTTTTTGGCGCTTTCCGGGTATACGCCGGTAATTAACGCCGTAGGTAAAAGCGCAGCACCCGACGTGGCCTTGGGCCAATCTGCCGGATGTGGCGTGGATCGAACGCTGGCAGTGGTTTTTCGATAGGGGCCGGAATGAACCGCTGGTTCACCCCGCCCTCCGAACCGTACGACCCGCATACGGCTCTCCAGTTGAGAGTTTCCTCATTGGGGGCATTACACAGTACTCAGCAGCGATGTTGAAAGCGCGTTAGCGTCAGCGCTCAAAATTAAACGGCATTTGATCTAAATTACCACCGCGCCACGACGCGCATGGCCCGAGGCCAGCCCCTCCAGCCTGCCTCCCGGCAAGGCATGTGCCGCACGCCAATATCCATGCGGCTTGCAGCAATGATGCGTAGGGTGCGCACCGCGCACGCGGATTGACGATTGCCCGATACGACGAGCATCATGTATCAATGTCACGATATCGCCGTTCGACAACAGCCGGAGCCACGTTTTTCTTCACCGTAGCTACCTATTTGCGTCACCCGATCTTGACCCACCCAGAGGTGCGCGCCGCGCTGCGCGACGCAATCGAGCACGGGCGCGCGAGCCTGCCCTTCACCAACGACGCGTGGGTATTGCTACCGGATCATTTGCACGCGATCTGGACATTGCCGCAAAACGACGCCGCTTACGGCAAACGCTGGGGCATGATCAAATCCTATGTCAGCCGCCGCTGTGAACATTTGCTAATACCGGTCGAGACACGTAGCGCATCGCGGATCAAGCGCCGGGAAGCTGATTTTTGGCAACGGCGCTTTTGGGAACATCAAATACGCGACGACCGCGACTTCGAACGTTGTGTTGATTACATCCATTACAATCCGGTCAAACATCAGTTGGTGCAGCGGGTGAAGGAATGGCCGTATTCGACGTTTCATCGGTATGTCAGTCGTGGCGTGTACCCCGACACTTGGAGTAACCATCCGGGAGCCGCGAGCGCGAATGCGAATTCGGGGGAATAAGTCCGCGTGCGCGTTGCGCACCCTACGCATGCTACAATTTTTTTGGGCATCGCCACGAGTCACGTCCTGCTTGCCTCGCAGCAATGCCCGCGCTGCGAGCCAATATTCATACTCTTCCTGGCATGTCATGTTTTTAAATCATCTCCAAGTCACTACGCCTTCAAGTGTTGCCCGCTCAGTGCGATATTGATTGATCGGATGGTTTTTATCCTCATAGCCAAACGAGATCCCGCACACAAGTTTGCGCTCCTCGCCGATCGAAAAATATTCACGCACAAAATCACTGTAATGCGCAATCGCCGCTTGGGCGATGGAGTCGACGCCTAAACTTTTTGCGGCAAGCATGAAGCTATTAACGTACAAGCCGCAATCGAGCGCTGCGTAAAAACCTAAATAGGCCGGCGCAGTGATCAGCGCGACGTGTCGCGCGCCGAATAGGCGAAAGTTCTCCAGCATCTGGTTGCGCTTGCCGGCCTCGTCCTCGCGGGTGATTTTCACGGCTTGATAGAGTTGCAGGCCGCAGGTTTTACGGCGTTCCCGTTCGATGCCTTGATAGTCTGTCGGGAACGCGAAATCGGGATTGGGTTCGCCGCCGGCTTCCACATGAGCTACCAGTGCTGCGCTGAATTTGCGCGCTGCTTCGCCACTCGCGATAGTCACTCGCCACGGCTGCACGTTGTTCCACGACGCGGTGTGTTGCGATACTTCCAGTATTTTTTCGATGGTCTCGCGCGGGACTTCGCGGTCATGAAATTTTCGGCAACTGTAGCGCGCTTTGATGGCTTGTTCGAAATCCATTATTAATCTTCCAATTGTTGATAAACGTAGTCGGCGATCGCCAACGATGAGGTGAGTCCGGGCGATTCGATGCCGTAGAGAGTGATGAGGCCGCTGATGCCATGTTCTCGCTTGCCTTGAATGACGAAGTCGGCGGCGGGCGTGCCGGGACCGTGCAGCTTGGGCCGAATTCCGGTATAGCCGGGTTGCAAGGAATCGTCT
>JANNFT010000141.1:0-3489 GCA_031380185.1 Pseudomonadota bacterium | reverse complement strand
CTCGTAGTTCGCCAGGCCCAGGAATACTTTCTCGCCGGGCTGCATCAGGTTGTAACGAACAGCGGAGAAGTAGATCGTCATCAGCAGCGGCACGATCATCCAGAGGAAGAGCGTGACCACGGCTGGCGCCATAAGCAGTCGAGGCAGGGTACGATTCATGCGGAACCCCTAGTAGTGGTGCATGGGCGTGCGCGAAGCCGCAGGGCAGCGCGCATTGAGCCGTCCAGGCGGCGTCTACGATCCAAGGTTGTGCCGAGAAGCCCAGCCGTACTACTGTACGGCGAGCATCACAGGCGCCAGATCGGGTCGCGCAGCACCCGGATGGATGCTTCTTACTTGTAGTAGCCGCCCTTTCGCATCTCGCGGTCGGCCGCTGTTTGCGCGGCCTTCAGCGCCTGATCCACCGTGGCCTTGCCGGCAAGTGCCGCACTCATCTGCTGGCCGACGGCCACGCCAATTGCTTGGAACTCGGGGATGGCCGCGAACTGCACGCCCACATAAGGGCTCTTGGGCAGCGTGCTGTCGTTCGGGTTGGCGCTGTCGATTGCCTTCTTCTCGGCCTCGGCGAACTTGGCGGCCTTTAGGAACTCGGGGTTCGCGTAGGTCGACTTGCGCGTGCCGGTGGGCACGGCGGCCCAGCCTTTCTCCTGGGCGACCAGATTGATGTAGTCCTTGGAAGTCGCCCAGTTGATGAACTTCTGCGCCGCAGCGGCGTGTTTGGTGCTGGTTGGAATTGCCAGCGACCAGGCCCACAGCCAGTTGGCGCCCTTCTGCGTGACGCTGTAAGGCCCCTGCGCGAAGGCCACCTTATCAGCCACCTTGCTTTGCTTCGGGTCGGTGATAAACGAGGCGGCAATCGTGGCGTCGATCCACATACCGCATTTGCCTTCGTTATACAGCGCCAGAATTTCGTTGAAGCTGTTCGCGCTCGACCCAGGCGGGCCGTACTTCTTCAGCAGGTCGACGTAGAAGGTGACCGCGTCTTTCCACGGCTTGGTCTCGAGCTGCGGTTTCCAGCTCATGTCGAACCACTGGCCGCCGAAGCTGTTGACCATGGTCGTCAGAAAGGCCATGTTGTCCCCCCAGCCGGGTTTGCCGCGCAGGCAAATGCCGTATACGCCAGCCTTCGGGTCGTGGATCTTGGCCGCGGCGTCGCGCACCTGCTCCCAGGTGGGACGCTCGGCGAAGGTGATGCCGGCCTTGTCGGTGAGATCTTTGCGGTACATCAGCATCGAACTCTCGCCGTAGAATGGCGCCGCGTACAGCTTACCGTTCAGCGACAGTCCGCTGCGCATCGCCGGCAGCAGGTCGTCTATGTCGTAGGCCGCGTCGGGCTTTATTTCGGCGAGCCAGCCCTTCTTTCCCCAGATCGGCGTCTCGTACATACCGATGGTCATGACGTCGAACTGCCCGCCCTTGGTGGCGATGTCGGTGGTCACGCGTTGCCGCAGCACGCCTTCTTCCAGCGTGACCCACTTGACCTTGATGTCGGGGTTGGCCTTCTCGAAATGCGGCGTGAGCTTCTGCATCTCGATCATGTGGCCGTTGTTCACGGTGGCGACAACCAAGTCCGTTGCCGCATAGGCAGCGCCACTTGCCAGACTAGCGACAAGCGCCAGGGAAAGCCTCCGATTCATGTTGTGTCTCCTCTGTGTGTGTAGTTTGATTCCAACGTCATTATTAGCGATGCATTCGCCACCGCTTACGATCTATGTTAAAGGCATTTCAATCTACAAATTAATACTTGACCGGCAAAATATTATACGTATTTTCCGGAATTTCGAATAATATGTGTCCGTTGACGCGAGCGCGTATCGACCTCTCCTCGTTTGAAAGCGCGCGGAGGGCATCACCATCGACCACTCTGGGTTTGCCTCGCAGCCCTTCACCCGTGGGCCACCGAGGGATAGAAAAATTCTCTTATCACGCTTGCGCAGATGATGCTGACGTTCTGCTACATCACATATAATAATTCCCCAAGTGACACTTAATCTTCCCTCAACCCAGGAGGTACGCAATGCCTGACTCTTTTCGCGAACGTTTGCGCCGCGGTGATTTACTCATCGGACCCATGGTATGTTTGGGCTCGCCCGAAGTGGTAGAAATTCTCTGTGGCGCCGGTTTCGATTGGTTGTTCTTGGAAGCAGAGCATGCACCGGCATCGCCGCAGGGCCTGAAGAACATGATGATAGCCGCGCGTGACGTTCCGTGCGTCGTACGCCTACCGAACCACGATGAAATTTGGGTTAAACGCGCCTTGGACATGGGCGCCGCGGGGGTGATCGTGCCGCAGGTCAACACCGCGGAGCAGGCGCGGGCAATCGTGCGCTACGCGAAATACGCCCCCGAAGGACAGCGTGGTGTCGGTGTCTCACGTGCCCATGGATACGGCTATGCGGTGGCTGATTATATTGCCCGCGCCAATCAAGACACCGCTGTGATCGTCCAGGCTGAACATATCGATGCCGTGCGCAACATCGACGCTATTACCGATGTTCCAGGAATTGATGCGGTGCTCATTGGTCCCTACGATCTCTCCGCGAGCATGGGGAAAATGGGGCAAGTGAACGACGCTGAAGTTGTCGCAGCGATCGACACCGTTGCCCGCACTGCACGACGCAAGAACCTGCGTCTTGGATTTTTTGGGGTGTCGGTGGACGCAGTGAAATCCCGGCTCGCCGACGGTTTTACCCTCATCGCCGCCGGCGTGGATACGATGATGCTAGGGCAAGCCGCAAGCGAGGTATGTCGAGCGCTAAAGGCGCAAGCTGACGTCGGTGCGAAAATCGCTTGAGCCTATGCCGCCTAGTGGATCGAACGCAACAAGTTCACCGCTTTTTCGTTGCGGTGGGTCGCGCGCTTCGCCCCGCGCACTCACTGTCGTGACATCGAAAACCTTCCGACCAGACCTATACACTGGAACTGCCCCATCAAGCTGTTGCCGCCCTGCTGGATTTCGGCCGCGAGTTCACAAGAACCTAGCGACATCGAGTTGAGTTTGGCTCGATAGCTATTGCCCTTGACCTGTCCTTGAATCGTGCCGTAGTCACCGCAATTGTTCTGGAAGTTCGCATTGGCCATGGCGCCGGCTTGCGTGAAGACCGCGGCAAAATCGCAGGTATATTGTTGACCATCGGCAGCCTGACTGTAACTGCGGCCGCCGTATTGGCCCGCAAGATTGAGCGCCGGCGGCGCGGGCGCTATGGGGGCGGGCGGATTGGCGGCAGGTTGATTGGGTTTCACTTGTTTATGCAACTCTTTGGGCACTTCGGTGGACGCGGTTGCGGTAGCGGCCTCGATGCCCCACCCCTGCAGCGTAACATTGACGATGAGGGCGGGAGAGGCTATGCCAAACCCCTGCTTCACTTGAATGACCACACCTACGACCTGTCCGTTTTGAATAACGGGCGAGCCTGAGTTGCCCGCCTCCACTCTGCCATCCAGACGAATATCGCGGCCGACGATGGAAACGATGGTTGCTCGGATTAC
>JANNFT010000140.1:0-4624 GCA_031380185.1 Pseudomonadota bacterium | reverse complement strand
AGTGTAGCGGACGGCGTTTGCGACTAGGTTAGCGATAATGCGCTCTAATATTACCGCGTCGCTCCTGACACTTGCGCCGCACCGCGCGAGACGTAAGACCACGCCGTTGTTTTCGGCCTGCGGAGCGAAATTCACTTGTGTCGAATTGAGAATGTCGGCGACGGCAAAGTCCTCGATGTTCGCTTTCACCATGCCGGCATCGAGTTTGGAAATATCGAGCAGGCCAGTGAAGAGATTTTCCATTGCTTGCGTGGCGCCGTGAATTTTTTCGATGATGTTGTTTTGCTCCGGCGCCCCGCCGCGATTGCGCAACAGCGCAACCAACAGGCCAATGGTATGCATCGGCTGGCGCAAATCATGACTGGCGGAGGCGAGGAAGCGCGTCTTGGCGAGGTTAGCTTTAATCGCGTTTTCTTTCTGTTCGGTAAGCGCAGTGACCAGCGCGGTATTTTCCAGGCTGACATTGATCGCGCGGGTCAAGGCGTCGTTAAAGTTTTTGCCGAAGCGCAGCACCGCGGCCAACATACCGATCATGCCGACGCTCAAGATAATTTGGACGCGGCCGCCTTGCAGCGAAAACGCCAGCGCGGTCATCAACAACAATGGAAAGACGAACGCGTAGAAGGCTGGCGTATGGTACGAAAAATAAACCGTGCCGGAAAACGCAATAATGCAAATGACCAGCAGCAGCAAAACCTGAAATTCCAACGCTGTCGGCATCAGCAGCAGCGGCGCGCTGCCCCAGGCTACCGCCGAGACGAACGCCATAACGGTCTTGCGCTTTGGTGCGTCGGCGGTGAACCCGAGTCGTACGAAGCGCCGGTAGTCAAGATAAGCCGCGGCGGCGACCAGCCCTGCCGCGATTGCCCAAGCGATTAACAGCGCGTGTGATGATTGCGACCAAAGTAATAGCATGACAATGGCGACGGCAAATATCACGCTGATGCAACCGGTCGGCGTATTGCGATACAACAGAACGATTTTTTCCCGTAGCGCGGATTCGGCGGCCGTGCCGGGTGACGCTTGCGGGATCGGGTTGGGCGATCTGGGGTGGTTCATAGCGCGGTTCTGGTGCAATTTTGAATTCTAACTGGTTGGAGATGAAACATGGACGCAACGACTAAAATCAAGACTATACCGAATTCTTTCGACATTTCGTCACGATCGCTCGGCGATACCACCTCTGCAATTGCCGAGGACGAGTCAAAAATTCAAGCGGGCGACATCATACTGTCCCGTGCTCGAACGCTGACGATGCACGCGATCATCACGCTCGGGCAGATCTACAAATTCAATTGGGACAGGGAAAATACGTTTCGTTTTTGGTCCCATCCGGCGATGATTGTCGCCGTCAAAGGGCAGCGCGTCCGCAGTCACGACGGCGCCCACTCGGCGATCGTCAAAGAAACCGCGCTGGTCCAGGCAACGGTGAATCCGGCCGGCGTCAATTTCGCGTTGTTGAATGATTTCCGGCGCAACTACAGCTCGCGATTATGGATTTTTTCGCCACTAAAATTTACGCCGGACAATCGCCTGGAAGCGGTTCTTGAAGCCGAAATAGAGGCCGGAACGGATCTCTACGAATGGCTTAAAGCGCAAAAATTATTGGAAGATGAGACTACGGAAATCCTCAATACACTGAGCGCGAGCATGCCGAATGTCCCGCGCCGCCAGTTTACCTACGGCATGCTGAGCTTGGCTTCTATACTGGTGAGCCAGTTATTTCCAAAATGGAAGTTTCGATTTTTCAATTTGGGGCAAGTCACATGCTCCGGATTTATCGCGGAGTTGATGGAACGCGCCGACTATTCGTTCGATTCGGAAATTCACACGTTTCCGGCGGACGTCGCGGAAAAACTATATCAAGAACTAGGTGTCTTTGAAGAGCAGGGTGTCGATACGTGGGTTCAGGGCGCGGCGCGACTGCGAAAGCAGATATCAGACGATAAAAAGCTATCGACTACGAATGCTAAGAAATTGAAACTTTCCCTTAGGGCGTGGAGCCTACTCGCGCTTGGGACAGCATTTGCGCTCGGGTCGATGGCATTTATCTGCGCTCACATTACCCATTTGTCGTGGCCGATTTGGCTGGCCACGTTCGCGCTGGTGGCGTATTTGAGCATCGTCGCGGCGCCGGTATTTGTTTATTCCTTACTCGCCTACCTTAAAATTTCATTTGTCGGGATTCCGAAATTGGTGCGCATGTTGCGCCCGTTGTATTGGCGCAAACCGGACGACCTTATCTAGGCACAATACTCTTCACTTAAGCTCGTTCGCCAAGAGCCGCTCGCGGCTTGGTTCGTGGCGAGGTTTTGCGCGGGCGCAGGGCGGCGTTGCAACTCGTTGCAATGGAACAAACCATTGCGCCTCGCCGCGCCTTGCCCTGCACCCCCATAACCGCACACTTCCACCCCGTCCAACTGCCGTTTCTAGGTTAAATTGAGTTTAAGAATTTAAGCAGTGCCTCACGATCGGCTTTTGCCATATTGCGAAACGCTTCGCGCGATGTTTCGGCTTCGCCACCGTGCCAGAGGATGGCCTGGGTTGCAGTCGCGGCGCGACCGTCGTGCAGCATAGCCGTGCTGCCGGCGACGATTTTGGCCAGCCCGAGACCCCAAAGCGGCGGCGTGCGCCATTCGGTCGGGCCGGCGTCGTAGTCGGGCCGGCCGTCGGACAATCCTTCGCCCATGTCGTGGATCAACAAATCGGTGTATGCATGAAAGATTTGGTTTGCGAGTTGCGGCAGCGGTTTGAATTCCGCCGCTGTTTTCAGCGTCGGCACGTGGCATACCGAGCATTTAGCCTGATCGAACAAGACTTCACCGCGTTTGAAATCCGCATCGTCGACATTGCGCCGTGCCGGCACGGCGATTCCTTGCGTCCAAAATTCCGTTTCATCCCAATTTACGTCGATGACTTCCGGGCGATTATTCGGCGTGGAGGCAAGGCAAAGTTCCTGTACCGGCGTGCAGTTGTTCTCGATAAACAACGATGTCGTCGCGCCGATGTCGCCGTGAAAGGCTAACGCGATCTGCATACGGATCGAGGGCACGTTGGCCTTCCAACCGAAGCGTCCCATTCGCGTTTGTTTGGTGTAGGGATCCCAGACGGTATTCGCTCGGCCGCTGACGCCTTGTTCCGTTTGTTTTTTTGCGATGTCGAGTAAAGTTTTTTCCGGCACCGTCTCGAGCAGACCCATGCCAAAAATCGGTGGGGTAAAGCGCAACGACAGCATCGTCTCGGCGCCAATCGGGCCAAACGTGAGCTTATCGAAGCGTGGTTTTGGTTTACGCAGCGTGACCTTTTCACCGTCGGAAAATTCAACGAGGCTGACGTCCTCCCATTCGATGTAAACCGTGCCCTCCGGCGGAACACGATCGCCCTTGCCGTGGTTATATTCGTCCTTTCCGGTCAAACCTTGGTTTTGGAATTGATCGCCGTAGGCCGGATGCGGCTTCACGCCGCCGTGTTCATCGATGCCCGGCACACTCATGCGGATCAGCACGCCAACCGGCTCTTGTTCTGCCGTAGGCATCACGCCGCGGCCGCCGCCGATATGGCACCCCGAACATTTGTCGGCAATAAAGGTCGGGCCCAATCCCCAATCGCCGCCCATCGACGGAAAGATCACCCATTTCTGGTTGAAGTGCTGGCGCCCACGCATAAAGGTTTGTTGCTGCTTGTAGGTTAAAACCGGCGCAGGTTCGGCGAACGCTTCGGCGTCGGCGCGCTTAAGTGTGAAGTCACCGGCGGACAGTGTCGGGTCGTCTGACGCCTCGCCTTCGGCATAAACTAAACCGGCTATCCCCAATCCGATAGCGATGCAAAGCGAAACAAACTCTGAGCGGCGTGACATATGTTTCATCCAAGACGGTTTTCGTAGCAAACAACGGTACTGGATGCGTGCCTCGGATGCAAGGGGAGTCGCGCGTGCGGCAACAAAAAAGCCGGGTTTCCCCGGCTTTTTTACTGTAAGAAAATCCGACAGTTACGTTGCCAGTGAACGACGACCGAGACCGAGGCCCAACAAACCCAATCCAATCAAAAGAATCGACGCCGGTTCCGGTATTTCATTGCCGGGATCGGGCGTGAAGTCGCCGCGCAGACCCAACAGGCCGTTGATTTCGTCATCGCCATCATTTATCAACGCCGAGGGACCGCCATGAATGATCGAGGCGTAACGAAATGTCTGCGTCGGATCGGCAAGACCTACCGCATAGGTGAATCCGTCCCAATAGCCATCCCAGGTGTCTGGCGCGCCATCGGCAAGAAAACCTTGCAGCCATACGCGCTGCACGACCGCAACAACCCAGGTAATTTGATCGTTTGACAGATAAACGGTGGACTCAATCGTCTCTTGGGGTAACGGCCCGTGGTCAACTGCGGCGAACACAGCAACTTTGCTCGCGAGAAATCCTAAGTCAAAAACGGTTTGTCCAACGACGCCGTTGGACTGGAACCAAAGATTATCGATACTGTTTGCTGCGGTGCTCACGCTGCCGCCGATGCCATAGTTGTACGGATTGCCACTAACCGGGACAGAGAATCCCGCTGTAGCGCCACCGGCAATCAATGTCGCCGCCGAGAAACCACTAGAGTTAAAAATCCCGTCGTCCAACAGATT
>JANNFT010000130.1:0-4265 GCA_031380185.1 Pseudomonadota bacterium | reverse complement strand
GCAACCAGATGTTCACACCGTCTGTCGCCGGCACCGCGTGCCGCACGCGGGGCCGCTCGTGGCGGCGCAATGCCTGCGCAAGAAATGTAGCAGGCGCAGGCGCCTGTGCGGTTCGAAGTCGATAGGTGGTCCCGAACACCGCCGCGATCAGCAAATCGATGCGCTGTGCGACCTCGGCCAGCGCGATCGTCTGGGTTGGCGGAGGTGTTGCGCGGTGTCGGCGCCAGAGTCTCTGCGCAAAGAGAGTCGCGTGCCGCGCGACATCGGTGATAACGTCTTCGGCTTCAGCCACTTCGAGTTGCTAGACGAACGTAGCGTCGACCAGGTCGCGCATCGCGCTAACCAGTGATTCGTCGTCTGACAATGGTGAGACCACGGCGCTGTAACAGGCCTGCCGCACGCAAATGCCGCTGGAAATAAGCCGCGCCGCGGCGATCAGCAGTCGCGTGCTGGGAACCTCCGCCAACCCGCGGTCATGCAACCCGCGCAGCCGGCGCCCCAGCGTCACCAGTGCAACTGCAGTCGCGTGCTCCGCCGCGCCTTCGCGCGCGACGATCGCGGCCTCCCGCTCCGCCGGTGGGAAATCGAAGTCGAGCGCCACGAACCGTTGCCGCGTACTTGGCTTGAGGTCCTTCACCATGCGCTGGTAACCGGGGTTGTAAGACACAACCAGTTGAAAGCCTGGCGCCGCCTCGATCGTCTCGCCGGTTTTGTCGATCGGCAGGATGCGCCGGTAATCCGTCAACGGGTGAAGCACGACCACGGTGTCCTGCCGCGCCTCAATCACTTCATCCAGATAGCAGATGGCGCCCGCGCGAACCGCACGAGTCAATGGGCCATCTTGCCACGCGGTGCCGTCGTGTCGAATCAGGAAGCGGCCGATGAGGTCGCTCGCGGTCAAGTCGTCGTGGCAGGAAATGGTCACCAGGGGGCGCCCCAGCCGCCATGCCATGTGTTCGACGAAACGCGTCTTGCCGCAACCCGTTGGCCCTTTCAGCATGACCGCGAGACGGTGTGCATGACAGTGCTCGAAAATGGCAATTTCGTCGCCGGACGGTAGGTAATACGGTTCCTCGCCCGCCGCCGCGTGCGCGTGCTTGCCGATGACGTGTAAATCCCCTCTGGAGGGCGGCGCGGTCATCACACCGGCGTCGCGCCTGCCAAACCCGGCCGTAGCGCCGGCTCCGTCTGGTTGTTCACGTCAAAGCGCGGCGCATAGCGGAAAAAGTCGTAGATAAATAACCCGACGCCGATTGTAAAGATCGACCCGGTTGCCACAAGCATCAGGAAGTGGACTTGAATCTTCAGTTGCGCGTCGAGATAGCCCATCCCGAGAATGCGCTCCAGGTAGACCTGTCCGATACCGGCGGTCGCGAACGACAGCGTCATGCCGAACATTCCGCCCAACTGCATCCAGAACGACAAGTAGCCGATGCCGCTGCCGCGTTCCGAACGTCCCGGTGTCATTGCCGGCAAGGCGAAGCTAATCATCGCCAGCACGATCATTACATAAGCGCCGTAGAACGCGGCATGTCCATGCATTGCCGTGATCAGCGTCCCGTGCGTCCACTTGTTGACGTCCGGAAACGTGTGCGCCAGCCCAAGTAGCCCGGCGCCGAACAACGTGAACACGGCGCTGCCGATGGTCCAGTGCAGCGCCAAGGTATTCGGATGCGCAAGGCCCGAGCGCCGCATCGCGGAATAGGCGTAGATCGCCATGCCAATCAGCGCCACCGGCTCGAGTGCGCTAAAGATGCCACCGATCGGCAGCCAATATGTCGGTACGCCGACCCAGTAATAGTGGTGCGCGGTGCCGAGGATGCCGGCGATGAAAACGAGACCGACAATCACATACAGCCATTTCTCCATCACCTCACGATCGGCGCCGGACAGCCGGATCAGCAGATATGCGAGAAAACCGCCCTGAATCATTTCCCAAACGCCCTCCACCCACAGGTGAATCGTCCACCAGCGATAAAAGATGGCGACCGTGTAATTTTCGAATTCAAGCAGCGCGGGCAGGTACAGCACCGCCGCGAGGCCGAGGCCCAGAACGAGCACGCCCTCCGTGGTGGTGAAGCGCCGCGATTTCCAGATCGTCATGCCGATGTTGTAGAGGAATAGCAGCATGCAGATGACAATCACGATCTTGTGCGGCAACGGCTGCTCGAGCAACTTGTTGCCCGTGCCAAACCGGAACAGGTAGCCGACGATGGCGGTCACGCCCATCACGGTCCACAGGATGAGCTGGATGTAGGCGAGCTTGACGCTATACAGCTCGGTGCGCGATTCATCCGGCACCATCCAATACGTTGCGCCCATGAACCCAGCCAGCACCCATACGATCAGCAGGTTGGTATGGATGACCTTTGTTACGTCGAACGGAAGGATATACAGCAGTGGGTCGGGTCCCAGGTATTTTGCCGCCGACAGCAGCCCAAACACCAACTGCAGGCCGAACAGCGCCATCGCAACGGCGAAGTACCAATAGGCAACCGATTGAGACCTGTAACGCATTGCGACACCTCTTCAAAAATTACTGCGCGCGGGTTTGCGCCCTGTCCGGCCTGCACAACTCAGACTTCAACTATTTAAAGGTCGCCAGATATGCCGCCAGTTGCGCGACTTGATCGGCTGTCAGGTCCTTGCCAAACGTATTCGGCATAAACGACACGCCATTCGCCGAGTACATGGCGCCGGGAACAATGTGTGCGCTGGGGTCGGTGATGGACTCGCTGATATAACCCTCGGCATCCTTGGCCTTGCCTTTGTAATCCGGCGCCGCGACGATCTGCTGCGATCGCGTCGCCACACCGGCGAGCGTGGGGCCCGCCATATTGGCGCCCGGTAACAGGGAGTGGCAGGCATTGCACGCGGGAGTCGCGGTGCGGAACACGATGGTTCCCAGCGCGACCGGGTCCTTAGCGGAAGTAGATTTCTCGACTGCCGCGGCCTGTTCGGACGGCAGCGTGCCAGTCGCGGCAATGCTCGCGCCGGTCACCAGGATAGGCCGTGGCGGCCACCCCTGGTTGTCGACCTTGCTCACCCAGTCGAGAAAGGCGACCAGATCGGCAATCTCGGCCTCGGTCATGTTCTGCTTTGGCATCAGCCGGCGGTGGCGCTGTTCGTCGTAGAACTTCGATGGGTCACGCAGGTACGCCTGAAGATACGGCGCGCCTCGTTGTTGCGCGATCTTGGTCAGATCCGGTGCGTAATAGGCGCCCTCTCCAAACAACGTGTGGCAGTTGATGCAATTGTTCTTGTGCCAGACATTTTTGCCGTGCGTGACGGCAGCCGTGATATTTTGGGCATTCGTCAGCTTGGGAAATTGCCGATGGCTGTCGATGGTGAGCCCCACGAATACCAGCGTCGCGATGGCGGTGGACCCAAAGGCGAAGAGTCTTGCCTGCCGTTTGTTCAATTTAGCGTCCTAGTCGCGTTTACCTGATGTTGAAATGCGTCGAGAGGACGCTTCAAATGCGAGGGCTTATTCGCCCAAATCCGTTCGCAAGCAAGCGCAGCGCGCACGAGCGGAGGGGAGAATTTCGAGCGGCCGGGTAACAAAACAGATAGGCGCCATAGTGGCATTTCATCCGCTTGCTAAACGCTGATTCCAGTCCAATACTTGATGCTGATGTAGCTTGCATACACGATGCCGACGGCCATCAGCACTAGTACGACGTAACTGAACGCTTTCAGTGCTTCATGTATGATCTTCTCCTCGAATCAAGGGAAATGCCAGCGCTGCCGAAGGACATGACTAATGTGAACAGGGATTTTAAACGCCCTTTTTCCACAACCGTAAATCTATCCCTGAGCCGGTGAGTAGTCAAGCGCAATCAATCGGGCAACGATTTCTTGTGCCCTTGGCCATCCAAGCGTATCGCTGATTTCACACTGGGCAGGCGATGAATCAAGGAAGAGGAGATGCTGTGGTTCGCAGGGCTTGCGTAGGTTGGGCTGAGGCACCAATCCCAACACAACGTTTCGCGATATAAATGATACGTTGTGGCCGGCGCGATGAACGAGGCTAGTTACGCCGGCGATAGGTGAGGCAAGCGTGTTTGATGTTGGGGTTCATGCTTCACCCCAACCTACGGTGCTGAGCCAATACTGTTCCGTTAGCCGTTCGGGCTGAGTCTTGAGCTTAAGCGAACAGCATTGAGACCTGACCCCGTACCCATGACGCAGCGCCTGGGCATAAATAGCACTATGTGTGGTAGCGCACAGACGAGGAGAAAGTTTGCATGTATAGAAATATTCCC
>JANNFT010000124.1:0-5647 GCA_031380185.1 Pseudomonadota bacterium | reverse complement strand
GAAGGCAAGGGCGGCATCTACAATTTCGTCACTAAGCGCGGTGATTGCCGTGGCGCAAACTCGAAAATCTCGTGGACACAAGTCGAAACCGGCTCGGCGATTACATGGAAATATCCGAGCGTGATTCTGCGCGGCGATTCGTCCGTCGGTGAGTTTTATTCAGTTGCGCTGACCAATAATTATCAGCAAGCCGACACCGGCACGAAGATGATCCACATCGGCAAAAACACCAAGAGCACGATCATCTCCAAGGGCATTTCCGCAGGCAAAGGCAGCAATGCCTATCGGGGACTGGTGCGCGTAGCGAAAAGCGCGGCGGGCGCGCGCAACTACACGCAATGCGATTCGCTATTAATGGGCGACAAATGCGGCGCCCACACCTTTCCTTACATTGAAGTGAAAAATCCCACGGCACAAGTGGAACATGAAGCTTCCACCTCGCGCGTCAGCGAAGACCAATTGTTCTACTGCATGCAGCGTGGCATTTCGCAAGAAGACGCCGTATCGCTAATCGTAAACGGTTTTTGCAAGGAAGTGTTCGACACATTGCCGATGGAATTTGCGGTGGAAGCGCGAAATCTGTTAGGGGTGAGCTTGGAAGGCAGCGTCGGTTAATAACGCAAAGGAACAATCATGAAAAACAGATTCCTATTTGTTCTCGCGATTGCAGCCCTATCATTTTCGGCGGCAGCCGACATCTATAAATGGATCGATGCGGACGGCAAAGTGCATTATTCCAACGCGCCGCCGCCTGAAGTTAAGGGAACCAAGTTGAAAGTGGAAGACCCGGCCCCGGCGCCGGGCGCGGCAACCACTACACCGACTGCCGAGTTTTGGAAACGCAAAGATGACGAGTTTCGCCAGCGGCAAGAAGAAAAATACAAAGTAGAGAGAGAAGCTTCGGACAAGGTCGCGACCGACGAGGCCGATAAGCGTAAGAAAATCTGCGAGTTCTATCGCAAGGATTTAGATCAAGTCCTGGGCACGAGGGAACGTGTGACTCGCAGCGCCGATGGCGGCGACATTATCGTCGATCCCAAATCCGAACCACTCGATGTCAAGCAGCGGGCTCGCGTGATCGGCGAACTAAACAACGCAATCGCAAAAAACTGTAACTGAAATTACTTATGCTAATCATCAAAAATCTCCACGCAAAAGTCGACAGCAAAGATATTTTGCGCGGCATCAACCTAACGATTAACCCCGGCGAAGTCCACGCCATCATGGGTCCAAACGGCTCGGGAAAATCGACGCTCGCGAACGTGTTGGCGGGGCGCGACAACTACACCGTCACTGCCGGCGAAATCATTTATCTCGGCAAAGATCTGCTCACGATGGCGGCGGAAGAGCGGGCGCGCGAAGGCATTTTTCTCGCATTCCAATATCCGGTGGAAATCCCCGGCGTCTCGAACATCAATCTGCTCAAAGCTGCGCTCAACGCCATTCGCAAACATCGCGGTGAGTCCGATCTGGACGCGATGGATTTTCTGAAAATGGTGAAGGGCAAAATGAAGCTGATGCAAATCGATCAAAGCTTCATTTCGCGCGCGGTGAACGAGGGTTTTTCCGGCGGTGAGAAAAAGCGCAACGAAGTGTTGCAAATGTCGATATTGGAACCTAAGCTCGCGATCCTCGACGAAACCGATTCCGGCTTGGATATCGATGCGTTGAAAGTGGTGTCCGCCGGCGTCAACGCCAATCGTACGCCGGAACGATCGATGTTGGTCGTTACCCATTATCAACGTTTGCTCGATTACATCGTGCCGGATTTCGTGCACGTGTTGGCGCATGGACGCATCGTCAAATCCGGCGGCAAGGAATTAGCGCTCGAGTTGGAAGCCAAGGGTTATGGTTGGATCGAGAAAGAAGTGAAAGCGCAGGCGGCGGCATGAGTGTGACAGCGGTTTTCAATGCGCGCGAGCATTACCTCGGCGTGTTCCGTGAGCAATCGGCAAAACTGGCCGGTGCGAATTTGCCCTGGCTGAAACTTGCGCGCGATCAGGCGATCGAGCAATTCGCCGGACTCGGCTTTCCGACGACGAAACATGAGAATTGGAAATACACCTCGCTTGCGAGCCTTGCTGGGCGCGGCTTGCAGCTTAGTATGCCGGTAGACGCGCACACTGACGGGGTGGCCTTGGGCCATTGCCGCACGGCCATTGCCAATCTAAAGTTAGATACCGATGCGCATATGTTGGTATTCATCAACGGTCACTTTTCCGCGAAACTTTCCGCGTTTAAATCGTTGCCCAGCAGCGTTGTCCTCGCGGACATCACCTCCGTTCTCAAAACAAATCCGGAAAAACTGGAACGCTATTTTGGCGCAGCGCAGTATGCAACGGGTGTCGGTGCGTTAAACGGCGCCCTGTTCGCCGATGGCTATGTATTGATCGTACCGGAGCGCATTGAAGTTGAAGCGGCGATCCATGTGTTGTTTTTGCAAACCGCGGGCGACACAATTGCCAACGTGAAAAATTTCATTGTCGCGGAGTCGGGTTCGCGCGCGCGGGTGGTCGAACATTTCGCCGCGCTCGGCGACTTCGCTTATTTCAACAACGTCAGCACTGAAATCAGTACGGCGCGTGGTGCTCGAATCGAGCATTTGAAATTACAGCAAGAAAGCGCCGGCGCGAGCCATATCGCGGATATTCGCGCCAGCCAAGCGCAAGCGAGCGAATTTGCGTCGTATTCATTCGCGCTCGGTGGGCTTCTATCGCGCAACGATATCGCGACTTATTTCGACGGTGAGCACGCCAACTGTGTGATGAATGGTTTGTATCTGACGCAGGGTAAACAAGTCGTCGACCATCACACCCGCGTCGATCACGCCAAGCCGCGCTGCGTCAGCCGCGAATTTTACAAAGGCATTCTTGATGGAACGTCGCGCGCGGTGTTCAACGGCAAAGTGATTGTGCATCAAGATGCGCAACAAACCGACGCGTCGCAGAGCAACCGCAATTTGTTGCTGTCGGAAAATGCCGAAGTCGACACAAAGCCGGAATTAGAAATTTATGCCGACGACGTTAAATGCGCCCACGGCGCGACGGTCGGCCAGCTCGACATGAATCAACTTTTTTATCTACGTTCGCGCGGCATCGACGCAGCCGCGGCGCGCACTTTGCTGATCTTCGCCTTCGCGGAAGACTTAGTCAGTGGATTGACCTACTTGCCGCTACGTCAGCGCATGGAGCGCATCCTGATGAGCCGCTTGCCCGACGCCGATTTGCTAAAGGAATTTCTATGACCGCCGCCACCGCTATTAAATCCCAGGCGAGCGCCGGCTATGACGTTGCCCGCTTACGCGAAGACTTCCCGATTTTGAAAGAATTGATCCACGACAAACCGCTGGTCTATCTCGACAATGCGGCGACTTCGCAAAAGCCGTGGCCGGTGATCAACGCCGAGCGCGATTACTACACGCATCTGAACGCCAACATCCATCGTGGTGTGCATGACCTAAGCCAGCGCGCGACGGATGCGTTCGAAGGCGGGCGCAGCAAAGCGCGGCAGTTCATCAACGCGCGTAAGAACGAAGAAGTGATCTTCGTGCGCGGGACGACGGAAGCGATCAACCTGGTCGCGATGTGCTATGGCCGCACCAAACTCAACGCCGGTGATGAGATTATCGTTTCGGAAATGGAACATCATTCCAACATCGTACCGTGGCAGATGGCGTGTGAAGTCACGGGCGCGGTGTTGCGCGTGGCGCCCATCAGCGATGGCGGCGAGTTAGATATGGCCGCCTATGGCCGGTTGCTGAACGAACGCACCAAGATCGTCGCCATGACCCACGTCGCGAACGCGTTGGGTTCGATCACGCCGATCAAGGCAATCACGCAACTGGCGCACGCCTGCGGGGCAATCGTGTTGGTGGACGGCGCCCAAGCGGCGCCGCACATTCCGATCGATGTGCAAGATTTGGACGTGGATTTTTACGCGTTCTCGGGCCATAAGATTTACGCTCCAACCGGCATCGGAATTTTGTACGGCAAGGAGGCTTTGCTCGATGCGATGCCACCCTATCAAGGCGGTGGCGACATGATCCGCAGCGTGAGTTTCAAGAAAACCACTTATAACGCCTTGCCCTATAAATTCGAAGCGGGTACGCCGTTTATTGCCGGCGGCATCGGCCTTGGCGCGGCGATCGATTACATAAACGAACTCGGTCTCGATAATATCGCAAGCCACGAACACGATTTGCTCGATTACGCGACGCTGCTTTCGCGCGACATTCCCGACTTAAAGATCATCGGGACCGCGCGCGAAAAAGCGAGCGTGTTTTCGTTCACCCTCGGCCGCGTTCATCCCCACGATATCGGCACGATCCTCGATCACGAAGGTATCGCCATTCGCACTGGCCACCATTGCGCGATGCCAGTGATGGAGCGCCTTGGTATTCAGGCGACGGCGCGGGCTTCGTTCGGGCTGTACAACACACGCTCCGAAGTCGACGCATTGTTTGCCGGCATACGCAAAGTGCAGAAGGTATTTGCCTGATGTCAGACCTAAGCGATCTCTATCAGGAAGTCATCTTCGATCACAACAAGCGGCCGCGCAATTTCGGCAAGTTATTCGAGCCGAACCGTTTAGCGAAAGGCTTTAATCCGTTGTGCGGTGACCGCATTACACTGTATCTTGTCGTCGAGAACGGCGTGCTCAAGGACATAAGTTTTGAAGGTCAGGGCTGCGCGATTTCCACGGCGTCGGCATCGCTGCTGACGGAAATTTTAAAGGGCAAAACCGAAGCGGAAGCGGACGCGATGTTTAAGGATTTTCATGCCATGGTCACGACTGACAATGTCGAGCCGAGCGAAGCGCTCGGCAAGCTTGAAGTATTGAGCGGCGTACGCGAATTTCCCGCGCGGGTGAAATGCGCGACCCTCGCGTGGCACACGCTGCAAGCCGCACTGAAAAACCGGCAAGACTCGGTTTCAACGGAGTAGAAAAGATGGGTGTAATGGATTGGTTGTACAAAGATGACGATGAGAAGTCGCTCGATGCGGAAGGATTGCCCTCGCCGCCGCTAGACACAATCGAAGGCAAGGTCGTGCAGGCATTACGCCAAGTATTCGATCCAGAAATTCCGGTCAACATCTACGACCTCGGTCTCATCTACACTATCGACATCGACGACGCTAACAACGTCGCAATTCAAATGACGTTAACCGCAACCGGCTGCCCGGTTGCGCAAACTTTTCCCGGTACGGTAGAAAATGCCGTCAAGGCAGTCGAAGGTGTCAACGATGCCAAAGTTGAATTAGTCTGGGAGCCGCCTTGGTCGCGCGACAATATGTCGGAAGCGGCGAAGTTGGAGTTGGGGATGCTTTGAGCTGCATTGCCAGAACCCTCATCCTGCTTGCCTTGTGGCGATGCCTGCCCTGGGAGGCAGTACGCACGGGCTTATTGGCACAGCACGCGTAAACTTATTAATCAAGCCGATCCAAAATAATTATGAACGGAGTGAGCAATGACACATCAGTATGATGTAGTGGTCGAAAGAGATTCCGCGGGATATTTCGTCGCGTCGGTTCCCGCACTCCCGGGTTGTCATACGCAAGCAAAGTCGCTAGATGATTTGATGGTGCGCATACGCGAAGCCATTGAACTTTGCATCGAAGTCAATGGCGATTCGATCGAGCCGCTGGAT
>JANNFT010000103.1:0-2177 GCA_031380185.1 Pseudomonadota bacterium | reverse complement strand
TGGGGCTGGACATCATCGGCGATTATTTGACGGAAGTGAATGTCACGAGTCCAACCTGCATGCGCGAGATTGAAGATCAAACTGGATTCAATTCTGCGGCTTTGATGGTTGATGCATTGGAGCGGTTGTCAAAATAGCTTCGTCGTTAAAAAAAAACATCCCACCCCCCACTGTGTCATTCCCGCGGAGGCGGGAAGCCATGTCGACTTTCAGATGCCAAATGGATCCCCCCATTCGGGGGAATGACACAACACTCCGTAACACATGAAATTGAATAACAACTTACCCAGCGCCATCGCCAGGAGCCGCACCGGTATTGCCTCTCCAGCATGGTGGCTGGTGACGCTAGCATTTACCTTGCTCGCAGGGTGCAGCAAGGAACCAATCTATCGTCAGCAAAGTTACGTCTTCGGCACATTGGTTGAAGTCACGATCTGGGGCGAGAACGACGCGCGCGCGCAGGAACTCATCGGCAAAGTGCTGCGCGAATTTGATCGCTTGCATAAAGAATTACATGCGTGGCAACCGAGTGAACTCACCAAAGTAAACGATGCGATCGCTAAAGGCGCGGCGATAAAAACCACACCCGAACTCGCGGCGATTTTGCAGGACGCCGCAAAACTTTCCGCACAATCAAATGGCGCGTTCAATCCCGCCATCGGCAAACTGATCGAGTTGTGGGGATTTCAGAGCGATGAATTCAAGCCGGTGATTCCGGACGCGGGAAAAATCCAAGCGCTGGTGAATTCGAAACCGAGTATGGCGGACCTAAAGATCGACGGAACGGCAATCAACAGTAACAATCGCGACGTCAAAATCGATCTCGGCGGTTACGCCAAAGGTTACGCGCTCGATCGCGCCATCGATATTCTGAAAAAGGCAGGCGTGCAAAACGCGCTGATCAACATTGGCGGCAACATCATCGCGCGCGGCGAACGCGGCAACCGGCCGTGGCGAATCGGCATCCAACATCCGCGCAAACCCTCGGCCATCGCCGCGATGGACATTTACGACGGTGAGGCGATCGGCACCTCCGGCGACTATCAGCGCTACTTCGAAAAAGACGGCAAACGTTATTGCCACATTATCGATCCCGCCACTGGCAGGCCCGTCGAGAACGTTCAGTCAGTCACCGTCGTTGCCAAAACAGGCGCCCAAGCCGGCATACTATCGGACGTTGCATCGAAGCCCATCTTTGTTGCCAGCACGGACAAATGGCGCGACGCCGCCCACGCGATGGCGATCGATTTGGTGCTGCGCGTCGACGGCAAGGGGGGCGTCGACGTGACGACGTTAATGTCGAGACGCCTGACGTTCGACGATAAGAAACTCACCGTGCGCGAAGTGCAATAGCCGACTCAGCGGGTCATTGCGAGCGGCCTTTTGCACCGCACTTGATGCGGGGGGAAGCAATCTCGTTTTTTGCGCCATACAGGTGGGATCGCCACGTCGCCCTCCGGGCTCCGCGCGATGACAAAAAGTAAGCGTTCGAAAACTCAGGCTAACCGTATCAGCAGCGCCGTTCCCAATCGATCCGCCAACCCATTCGCGAAGTTTCTGGAAGGCGACTGTCGCTTGACCGGACCCCAAATCGGGCCAGGAAAATGCTTATCGTCGACGAAGCGCGGAATCACATGCCAATGCAAATGTGGCGTCATGTTGCCGAGGGAGGCAAGATTGATTTTGTCGGGCTGCATCGTTGCTCGGAGCGATTCTTCCGCCGCGAATACGATGGACATGAAATGCGCGCGATCCCGCTTGGACAAATCCGTCATCTCGCGCACGTGGTGTTTCCAGATCACGCGGCAGAATCCGGGATAGTCGGGATCATCGACAAGAACGATTCGGCAGCGTTCGTCCTGCCAAAGCAATCGGCCGCCGGTTTGTTCACAGAATTCGCAAGTCATTGCTATTTTCAGTATCGGGAGGCTGCCCCGTAACCACGCGCCTCTTCGGGGCATGTATAGAGCTTGAAGCGCGTGGGTGCGAACGCGAGGGGCTTACGCACTACCGTCGCGGTGTAAGAGAGAAAAACTTGGCTTAACCGGCGACGCGTTCAAGCCAACGGCGAACGGCAGGGTAATTCGCGAGATCGAAACCACCGACATGCGCTTCATCGGTGTAGGCAAACAACGCGATATCGGCGATGGAATAACGCTCAGCGACGAAA
Organism: Pseudomonadota bacterium; assembly: GCA_031380185.1. Lineage (GTDB taxonomy): Bacteria > Pseudomonadota > Gammaproteobacteria > Burkholderiales > JALYOK01 > JALYOK01. The sequence continues at coordinate 7 of JANNFT010000103.1, read as the reverse complement.
AAGTTTC
>JANNFT010000102.1:0-2364 GCA_031380185.1 Pseudomonadota bacterium | reverse complement strand
CTTGCCCGGACACGGCGCGGCAAGTGCGGCCGATAATGAGGCCCAACTCTGCTTCGGCGGTGACGCGTTCGGACTGCGGCGGCAGTTCGATCACATCGCCGGGACCGATGATGGTGTTGTCGTTTTTCATGAACGACGCCGGCGCCGTGGGATAAGGCGCGTTCAGGTCTTTGGCGTGGTCAAGATAATTTAGGCCGATGCCCCAAATTTTTCGCGGACGCCGATAAAGTGGCGCAATCTTGACGCTGCGCGGATCGATCGCCGTGTTGACTTGCGCAGCATCGCTCGCAAGCGCTGTATCGATGCCTTGCTCGATCAGCGACAACATATCCGTCGGCCAAGATTTTTTAAGTTGAGCGTTGATCCGAGCGACCGGAACTAAGCCGGAGCGGACTACCACGGCCGCTTGTTCGCGACCTTCAAAAACAATGGACGTTAAGCGCATATTAAGAATTTAAGTGAAAAAGAAATTTATCAGGCGGCCAGGCGCTTAATGAGGGCGGGAACGAAAGCCAGCGAAGCGAGCGCGGCGCCGATCAACAGCATACCGCTTGCCTCAATCGACGTCGGGCGCTCGCCTAAAATTCCCCATGCGGCCAACACGCCGATTACCGGCGTCGCCAAGGTGCTCAGACCCGCGAGGCCGGCGGGCATGCGTTTAAGCGCGTAGTAAAACAATAGCCAGGCGACTGACGTGCTGATCACGGCGCTGTAGAAAATGCACCACACGAGCAACGGTGTCCAAGTGATCGCTTTTTGCGGGATGACCCAGCTCGCAATGACAAACCCCAAAGCAGCGATCGAGATTTGCCAAAACGTCAGGGTGATCATCGGCACGTTTTCGCGGCGTTGCATTTCTTTGACGACAATAACGCTCGCGGCCCAGAACATGCCCGCCAATATCGCCAACACGCTGGATAAAATACTGCCATGTTGATGCCACGGATCGATCAATACGACTTGGCCGACAAAGGCAACGGCGACGGCGAGCCATTGCCAGAATTTAAGGCGCTCGTGCAGCATGAAGCGCGCCAGGATCAACGCCCAAAACGGCATGGTGTAAACTAGGACGCTGATCTTACCCGCGCCTCCGACCATCAATGCGGTCATCACGAAGCCAAAATTGACGACCAGTAGGAGACTGAGCCACGCCAATGTGCGCCATTCACTGCGCGGGAAACCGAACGAGTGCTTAAAAAAAATGATCACCGGAACAAGGGTCAATCCACCGATGCCGAAACGAAACGCCGAAAAATTCAGCGGGCCGGCGTCGTTCATCGCTTGTTTCATCGTCACCCAGTTGTATCCCCATATCAACGATAATAACGCGAGCGCAAGAATGGCTTTGCGTAACGGACTCATCGGCGCCGCACTCATGTTTGGGCGAAATTCGTGTTAGGGTTATGCATCAACAAAGAGTTAAAAACAATTACGAACCGTGGCCACTGGTAATTCTGCCACAGTTAGTGTTTTATAAGGCTGCCTTCACCCTTTGGAATTGAACGAATGGGCGTTTTTCGCCGTACCGGCGTGCTTGTTTTTGTCGCATTGATTGCTTCCATGGCATTCGCCGACGGCGTAGTCACGACGTCAAACAAGCAGGTTAAAAAAGAGCGCGTAAAAACGCCCTTTGTTCAAGTCGGTCGGGCGACGTATTACCATAAGAGTTTGCACGGAATGAGAACGGCGACCGGCGAGCGTTTTGATTCACAGGCGATGACCGCCGCCCATCGCCGCTTAAAGCTCGGCGCCTATGTTCGGGTTACCAATTTGCGCAATCAGCGCAGCGTCGCGGTGCGCATCAACGATCGACTTCCACCGCGATCTCGGGCAATTATCGATCTTTCAATTAAGGCCGCTCGTCATTTGGGAATGGTTCAGCGTGGTGTGGCAAAGGTAAAGCTCGAAGTCATCAGCGGCGACGAGTACCTCGCTGCGAGTAGTGCGCGCTAATCGATTCGCAGTGGCTTACAAATGTCGGCGTGTCCGAACGTGTTTGCAATCAGCGCTGGCAATTGAGCGGCAGTTTCAGCGTCGATTCGATTGCCGGGGTGGCGAACCTGGTTGGTTGCAATTAGCCCGCGTAAGCGCAAAATTTCTTTGCGGATGGCGACGCCCGGTTGTTGCTCAAACGCGATCAGCGGCAAATAGCGCCTATATAAATCGCTAACTCGTGCGGTGTTACCGGATTGCGCGGCGCTCACCATTGCCAGTAACGCCTCAGGAAAAGCAAATCCAGTATTGAAGCCGCTGGAGCCACGGGCCAAATCGAAAGCGCCATACAGAGCGCCGAGACCGGTCAGTATTGGAACTTTTCGCTCTTTCATGCCTGCCAGCAATGCGCTAATCTTTGCCGCGGTGGGC
>JANNFT010000074.1:0-6662 GCA_031380185.1 Pseudomonadota bacterium | reverse complement strand
GGAAACCATGTTGACCTGCAAATGCCAAATGGATTCCCGCCTCCGCGGGAATGACAATAATAGGCGCATCTTTCACACTCACCACCCCGATTCATTCTCCGACGTCGCGCTGATTTTGTGAATCGACAAATCGGCGCCGTTGAATTCTTCCTCCGCGTCTAAGCGTATTCCGACTATTGCTTTAACGCCGCCGTACACGATCAATCCGCCGACAACGGCGACGGCGATACCTAACGACGTGCCGATGATTTGCGACATCAAGCTCACGCCGCCCAGACCACCCAGCGCTTTACTACCGAAGATGCCGCAGGCGATACCACCGAACGCGCCGCATACACCATGCAATGGCCAAACGCCAAGCACGTCATCGATTTTCCAACGATTTTGAGTCAGCGTGAACATGTACACGAATAAGATGCCGGCGATGACGCCAGTGGCTAACGCGCCAAGCGGATGCATAACATCCGAGCCGGCGCACACTGCAACCAAGCCGGCGAGGGGGCCATTATGCACGAAGCCGGGATCGTTTTTGCCTGCCGCGAGAGCCGCGAGCGTGCCGCCGACCATCGCCATCAGCGAATTCACCGCCACCAAGCCGGAAACATTGTCGATCGTTTGCGCCGACATGACGTTAAAGCCGAACCAGCCCACGGCCAAGGTCCAAGCGCCGACCGCCAGAAAGGGAATACTCGACGGCGGATGGGCCGACACGCGCCCGTCTTTACCGTAGCGGCCATGACGGGCGCCGAGGAGAATCACCGCGACCAGGCCGATCCAACCGCCCATCGCGTGCACCACCACAGAGCCGGCAAAATCGTGGAACTTCGCGCCGAATGTGGCTTGCAGCCAATCTTGAACGCCGTAGTGATTGTTCCAGGCGATGCCCTCGAAGAACGGATAAATGAAACCAACCAGCAAAAACGAAGCAGCCAACTGCGGATTAAATCGCGCGCGTTCGGCAATGCCGCCGGAAACAATCGCCGGAATCGCCGCGGCGAAAGTCAGCAGAAAGAAAAATTTGACCAGATCATAACCATTTTTCGCGGCCAACGTCTCCGCGCTGGAGAAGAAATTCACGCCGTAGGCCACAGTGTAGCCGATGAAAAAATACGCGATGGTGGATGCGCTAAAATCCGCTAAGATTTTGACCAGCGCGTTGACCTGATTTTTCTTGCGCACAGTTCCCAGCTCCAAAAATGCGAAGCCGGCGTGCATTGCCAACACCATGGTGGCGCCGATCAAAATAAATAAAACATCACTGCCGGATTTTAGAATTTCCATTTTTTCCTCCCAAATTATTAACTCCGTGATTATGCAATAATTGTTCCAAAAATATAACTAATTGAAACTTAATATAAGGGTGTCAAATACTGAAAATAGGACGCAACACAATTGTGCAAACTTAAAAATAAGCGCTAAAGCAGTGCGTATTAATGGCCGGGGACAAATGAAGGAGTAGGCGTTTTTCCCAACTCGTAGTTAAATAGGCGATCACGTCGACCTTGGGGGTGTCGCAATGCCGAGAGCTAAGATCAAAACGGAGTTGCCGTTCAAGCGCAATGTTTGTCCCGATAAGCTCGATCTGCGCGATCGGCCTTATCGCCCGGCAGTCGCGCTGCAACCGCCGCAGCGTTTGATACCCAAGTTTATTTTGCCCGTGCTCAATCAGCGCGATAGCAATGCGTGTACCGGCTTTGCACTATCCAACGTCGTGAATCATCTTCTGATCAAGGCCGGGCGTGCTAAGGAAACGCCGGTGTCGCCCTTCATGCTCTACGACATGGCGCGTCGCTACGATCAATTCAAAGACGATGGTTCGGACCCGGACACCGGCTCGAGCCTGCGCGCTGCGATGAAGGCGTGGTTCAAGCACGGCGCCTGTGCGAACAAATCCTGGACAACGTTTGCCATGCCGCCCGCGACCAACAACAGTAACGATTGGTGGCTCGAGGCGACCAAGCGCCCACTCGGCGCTTATTACCGCGTCGATCCGCGTTCCATTGCCGACATGCACGTTGCGCTCAACGAAACGGGCATTCTCTACGCCAGCGCGATTTGCCATACCGGCTGGATGCAACCTGTGGCAACGAAAATAAAACGCGGTGAATTTTGGCTGATCCCCGGGTTCAATGCGTCCGCTGAAATTGGCGGACATGCCTTCGTAATCATTGGCTACAACCAACATGGATTTCTGGTTCAAAATTCGTGGAGTGAGGTCTGGGGTACGGGTGGCCGCGCGATACTGGGTTACGAAGATTGGCTGGAAAATGCGATGGATTGCTGGGTGCCGCAGTTAGGCGTGGTCACGGACGAGCATCGCCAAATTTCCGTCGCGCCGAGCCTGCGCGTCGCCAACGGCCAAGTCAAACTTGCTGCAAACGAAGAGCTGCGCAATCACGAAATTTCGCCGTTCGTGATCGATATGGAAAACAACGGTTGTCTTTCCAATAGCGGCGAGTTTCGCACCAACGAAGGCGACGTCAAAGCGTTGGTCACTTTTCACGCCGAGGAAGCGCGCAAACGTTGGAAATTAAAGGCCGGCGCGCCGCTCGATGTTGCGGTTTATGCGCATGGCGGTTTGACCAGCGAGAAGGACGCCGCCGAGACCGCGGCGAAATGGATTCCGGCGCTTTACGAGGCGCAAATTTTTCCGATTTTCTTTATGTGGGAAACGGATCTGTGGAACACACTGAAAAACCGTTTTGACGATTTACAAAAAGACGTGCCGCGCGAAACGCAAGCGGTGCGCGGCATGATCGGAAAATTTTGGAATAAACGACTGGAGCGATTCCTTGCGTGCACAGGCTCGGAAATTTGGGGCGAGATGAAACAAAACGCTGCCGCCATCAGCAGCCGCGAGCCGATCAACGGCAAAGAAAGCGGCGCGCGCATTTTGTACAAAGCCTGTCAAGCCTCGCCCGCCGCAAAAAATATTCGACTGCACTTGATCGGCCATTCCGCTGGGTCAATCGTGCATTCCTACATCGTAAAAGAATTGGCGCAATATAACTGGACCTTCGACAGCATTAATTTCATGGCGCCGGCAGTAACAATCGACACATTCAAAAAAACCATCGTGCCGGAATTGAAATCCGGCAAGGTCAAGCGCTTCCACCAATTTCATCTGACCGAGACCGCCGAGCAACAGGACACGACCTGCCGCATGTTGTTGGGCTATGGCCGGTCGTTGTTGTATTTGGTTTGCGAATCCTTCGAAGGCGGCCAGACCACGCCGGTCCTCGGCATGGAAAAATATTTCGACGCACACGTTGCTACGCTTGGTTTGAAAAACGTCAAGAGTTTTGCGGCGCCGTCGCAACAAACCATCAGCACCACGCATGGCGGTTTTGACGATGATGCCATGACGATGAAGAAAATTATTGAGTTGATCAAAAGCGACTAATTAGTCTCGAGGAGAAGTGTATGAAAAATTTGAAACGAATAATTATTGCGGGGATCTAACGTGCCAAGACACCTCACTTAAATTACGAGAACGCGATCATGACAATTCAGTTCCGTTTGTTCGAGATTTTAGTTCTTCTCTTTGCGTTGAACGCCGGTTTAAGCCAAGCCACCGCGCTGGCTGTTGCACCCGGTCTGTGGCAAATCACGATCGTTGATTTTGCAGATCGCATCAATGTGACTAAGGAATGTATCAAGACATCCGATTGGAGTGGGTGGATCGTGTTTGCCGGCAGCTCGTCGAGGGACGACAGTTGTGAGCCACCCGTAACAACGTTTGTCGACAACGTTGTGAACCTCACGCAAGCATGCAAAAGCGTCTCGGCAGAGATGACAATTTCCGTGGCGAGCGCCGAGCGGCTGTCTGGCAATGTCATCACGTCGTCCGTCACGCCCTATGGCATGGCGATCCCGTTTCACTCCAAATTCGAAGCCCAGCGCCTGAGCGCGGATTGTCCGTAATCTCTTTGCAAGCTTCCTGGGATATTTTTTGTCGCGTCGTCGATAACTTTGGTGACATCGGCGTGAGTTGGCGCCTGGCGCGACAACTCACAGCCGAGCATGGCATCGCTGTGCGGCTATGGGTAGATGATCTCGATTCGTTCGCGCGTTTGTGCGCCGCGATCAAGCCCTCTGAGGCGAGTCAGGTTGTCACCGGTGTCACCGTGTATTCCTGGCGCGAGCCGTTTCCGGACGTGGTTCCCGGCACTGTAGTAATCGAAGCCTTTGGCTGTGAAATTCCCGCCCAATTCAAGACCGCAATGGCAGCGAAATTGCCCGCGCCGGTATGGATCAACTTGGAGCACCTTTCCGCGGAAGATTGGGTGATCGGGACGCATGGCTTGCCTTCGCCGCAAGCGCTAATGAACAAATATTTTTTCTTTCCCGGTTTTGTTGCCGGCGCCGGCGGGCTGTTGCGTGAGCGTGATTTGATCGCACGGCGCGAACAGTTCCAACAAAATCCGAAGGCGTTGGCGGAATTTTGGCAGTCTTTAGAAATGGCTTTGCCACTGGCAGTTGAACTGCGCGTCAGCCTTTTTTGTTACGACCATCCGGCAGTTGAAATGCTGTTTGAACAGTGGGCGGCGGGGCCCTCGCGCGTGACGTGTCTAGTGCCTGAGGGTGTGGCGATTCGCGCATTGGAAAAATTCTTTGTAGCGCCGTCGCTCAGCGTGAATCAATTGTGCACGGCAGGCAGTCTCACGGTGCGTGTTATTCCTTTTCTTGAACAAGAACGCTACGACCGCTTGCTTTGGGCTTGCGACTTCAATTTCGTTCGCGGCGAAGATTCCTTCGTGCGCGCACAGTGGGCGGCGCGGCCATTTGTTTGGCAGATTTATCCGCAGCACGAAGACGCGCATCGTATTAAGCTCGATGCTTTTCTCAATCTTTTTTGCGCCGCTATGGAGGTAAACTGCGCCAGGCAGGTTCGATCGTTTTGGCGCGGCTGGAATGGCGCCGGCCTCGGCGCGACGGCGTGGCGTGAGGCGTTGGAAACTCGCGCCGATTTTGGATGCCACGTTGGGCGCTGGTCGAAAAGTTTAGCGCAGCAAACGGATTTGACCACCCGCTTGGTAAATTTTAGCGGTGTTCTGTTAAAATAGTTGGTTTTCCCCTTAGCTTTTCGAGATTCCGATGAAACAGGCGCAAGAACTTCGCTCCGGCAATGTGATTATGGTTGGCAAAGACCCGATGGTCATTTTGAAAACCGAGTATAACAAAGGCGGTCGCAGTGCCGCCGTCGTCAAAATGAAGCTGAAGAACTTGCTCTCCGGTTCCGGCAGCGAAACGGTTTACAAGGCCGACGATAAGCTTGAGCTTTTGACGCTCGAACGCAAAGACGTCACTTATTCTTATTTCGGCGATCCGATGTATGTGTTTATGGACGCCGATTACAACCAATACGAAATCGAAAAAGACAGCATGGGCGCAACGCTGGACTATCTGGAAGAGGGCCTGCCCTGTGGCGTGGTGTTTTACGAAGGCCGCGCTATTTCCATCGAGTTGCCGAATTCCGTCGTGCGTGAGATTACCTATACCGAGCCGGCAATTCGCGGCGATACGTCGGGCAAGGTGTTAAAGCCGGCGACGATTTCAACCGGCATAAATATTCCCGTTCCGTTGTTCTGCGAGACCGGCGATCGTATCGAGATTGATACTGCGACAGGGGAATATAAGCGTCGTATTACCGGCTAATGCTGTTGTCGTAGCTAAAGAGAAACCCAATGCGTCGTCGCCGCGAAGGTGGGGCCCCAGCGTCGTTAAGCGCGAAGACACTGGATTCCCCGCTTCACGGGAATGACGAGCGAATGAAAACGGGACGCATCAGCGTCCCGTTCTCGTTAACAGAGCAGAAGAAACTATTCGGCTTTCGGCAGGCGCGTCCCTTGATAGAAAAAGATCTGCCAGACGCCGGCGCGCTTGGCATAAACCGCCGCATAGCGTAAGCTGAACTTCGCTTCTTTTCCCTTCGCGGTCAACTCTACGTGAGCGACAGCGGTCGCGACTACTACACTGCCGATCTGTTGAATTTTTTCCCCTTCGCGATCAAACTTTGAAATTTTTAGATCGCCCGACGTGAAGCTTTCGATCACTTTCGCTTTCGTGTCGGAAATGCCCGACGAATGCACATACTCCAATTCGTCCGCGAAAATTTTCTGCAACGGCGCAACATTGCCGGAAAGATAAGCGCCGATGCGATCGTCTTCCGATGCTTTAATATCGTCAGCGATAGCGGCACGCGCGGGCGCGCTGGAGATCAGCGCAAAAAAGAAAGCTGCACAAATTACATGTAAATACGAACGCATCATGTTGTCCTCGTCAAGTTGGGGGCCGCGGGTGGGCAGCGAAGTTGTTGTAAATCTAAAGCTGCCGTAATTGTCGCACGGCGCGGCGCTTCAAGAAAGGTGGGCTGGAGAGCCGCTTGCTGATTGCCATTGCGCGATGGCGCCGCCACGAAGCAACATTGACGTGGTGTTTCAGCCTATGCCCGATGTGGTTCCAGCGACTTGAAATCAAACTCAACGCCGTGACCGGCGCGTTCTGGCGCGAGCGCAAAACCATCTTCGATATACAATGGCTCGTTGATGTAGTGATCCAGCCCGAATCCGTGGGCTTCGAGATAGGAACGATTCGGCGCGGCTGCAAGACATTGCACCGTGACATCGTGGGCGCCGTGGGACGTTACCGGAAGGTTGTAC
>JANNFT010000039.1:0-14278 GCA_031380185.1 Pseudomonadota bacterium | reverse complement strand
AGCAATTCCTTGCCACTGCCGCTTTCGCCGTGGATAAATACGTTAGCGTCACTTTCCGCCATCAACCGTGCTTGGCTGAGGAGGTCCTGCATTTTGGCGCTGCGGGTTATAATTTCGTGGGCCCACGGGACGGTATTGTTGCCCGATTCCGATATTGCGGCGTGCCCCGAAACCAAAAGTGCTTTCTCAACTTGAGCAAGCAACGTTTTGCTGTCAAATGGTTTTGTGAGGTAGCCAAAAACGCCGCTACGAATGGCCGTGACCGCGTCCGGTACCGTGCCATGCGCGGTAAGGATAATGACCGGCAATGCCGGATTATTCTGATGGATGGCGGCAAAGAGCGCCATGCCATCCATTCCCTGCATGCGTAAATCAGTGATAACTAAATTCGGTCTCGAGTGGGCGAGGCACGCTAGCGCTTTTTCCGCGCTGTCCACTGCCGTGACATCATAGTTGGCGCCAGTGAGTCGGATCGAGAGTAAACGTAACAGCTCGGTGTCGTCATCTACCAACAAAATTTTATGTTTAGCGGTTGTGGTCATTTTTTTGGTTCTGGCTTCCCTTGCTGCTGGCGTTCAATAATTGTCTTTTCAATGTTTGCCATAGCGTCGAGTTTTTGTTGCAAATTGTCGCCTCTTTTTTGTTCATCTTTTAACTTCTGCGCAAGAATAAAAACCGCTTGATTGTTATCTTCTTGTTTAGTCTGAATTGAGGTTTGCAATGCATCATAGCGTTTTTGCTCATCTTTCAATTTAATTGTTAAGGCTTGAATCGCTTCGTCCTGTTTGGTAGCCAGCGATTCTAAGCGCCTCTGATCTTCCCTTGCGCGTTGCATGTTTTCATCGTGGCGCGACTCCTTGTAGATTTGTGACTGCAACAGGGTGGCGAAGTTGCGCAGTGCAATCTCATCGTCTTTTTCCTCCTTAATGGTATCCTGAAGCAAGATTGATGCCCGTGCCGAATCTTGCATGCTGGTTACGGGTAAGCTTAGCAGCAATGCGAGCTTGATCCGGTTAAGTGCATTAGGTGTTGCTTGTGTCGCGCGGTTTGCATCGGCATACTCACGAGTGACCTTTTCTTTCGGCGACTTTCGCATAGCGAGGTAATAGTCGATCAGACCGTCCGTCTCACTTTTTATGCCGGGAGCAGGCATGACTTTCTCGACCGTCGGAACACAGTCTAAATTTTTCGCTGATCCCGCAACGCCAGGGTCGCCGCTAGTCGTTGCGTTTCTATAGTTGTTGGCGCAACCGGCCAACGCAAGCGCTGTCATCCCGACAGCCAGCCATTCAATTCTCGTTTTTTTCATTTTATCTCTCGTGGTTTTGCGGCAATGTCACCCGGAAATGTGCACCGGGTTTGCCGTTTTGGACAATTTCAACGTGCCCGTTATGGGCCAATACAAATTCCTTAATAATTGCGAGGCCCAGCCCGGTGCCCTCGCTTGCGTTTTGCTGCGGCGTACGCCCCTGGTAAAATGCCTCGAAAACTCGATCCCGATCCTCTTCTGAAATACCTGGACCTTGGTCGGATATATCGATCGTCACTTTACTACCGAGTCGACGTAAATCCATTATAGTCGCTCCGCCCAGCGGGGAGAACTTGATAGCGTTGGACAACAAATTATCGACGACGATCCGAATTTTTTCGGAATCGGCTCGGATTGGTAAAGTCTCCGGACTAATCAAATTAAATCGAAGCTCCTTTCGTTTCATGGCCAGTTTTTGTTCTTCCGCAACGGCTTGCACGGTCCGCCTCAGATCGAAATTTTCAAGCTTCAAGAATCCTTTGTGAACCTCCGCGGCGCCTGCCGCACTTAGGTTAAGCAAATCGTAAATCAGTTTTTGTAACTGGTTAGTTTTGTGTTGCAAGATGCTGGCAATCTCATGTTGCTCTGGCGTCAATTTGCCGACGACTTCATCGACTAAAATTTGGCTTCCCTCTCGTAGCGCCGCGAGCGGCGTTTTGAGCTCGTGCGACACGTGCTGGAAAAATTTCGTTTTTTGTTCTTGCAAGTCGTATAAGCGTTGTCTAAGCCAATCCAATCTCTTACCGAGGTCCACGAGATCCTGCGGACCATGGACGTCAATAGGCGCGAGCAATTGGCCGTCGCCGATACTACGTATGCCCATATAAATTTGACGAAACGGCCGAGTGATAAGGAAGGTAAATACGATCGAAAATATTAACGCCAGTGGAATGGGAGCTAAAAGTTGCCACAACAGAATTTCCCTTGCCCGATTCGAGGCCAAGCTAAGCGCTTCCGCCTCGCGGCCAATGACGACATCACTCTGAGCCAAGATTGATTTGCCGAGCTGGTCAAGTTGGCCAAAAAGAGCCACACTTTCTTCGACCTTGAACGGGCGAATCGAAATCCCTTGAATCATTTCGAAGAGCTGACTTTCGATGCTTATAAGTTCCTTTAATTTGGCGCGTTGATCCAGATCCAGCGCCCGTGCGCTTAGTGTCCTTGCAGCGGTCTGAACTTCATCGTGAAGTTTTGCGTAGCCTTCCAAAAGCTTTTGATCTTCGACTACCAAGTATTGGCGCGTTACACGTTCCATGTCGGTGACGCGCTGGATGAGGAGCCGGCTGTCTTGCGTGATCCGCACTGCCTCGAACACGGCGCGCTGGCCGCGCCCGGCCAGCAATTCCAAATTGCTGGCGACATTGTAGAAAGCGAATGCCAAAGGCAGCAATATCAAGACTAGTCCGACCAGAATAAGTCTCGTCAGGGATTTTGGATAGTAGCGCACGATTATGTTCCTAGCAGATTACTAATGGGTGCGGCAAAAATATATAGTCAAAAAACTTATCAACGCAAGTAGTGCAGGAACCCACCCGATGGGCATCGGTACCGATGCACGTTGAGCGACGCCGCCGGTTGATAGCAGGCCGACCAAATTTGCAGGCAGCGTCAAGTGTGCGTAACTCAACCCGGTCTCCTGCGCAAGTTGTTGGAGATAGGCTTCTTTTAAGGAGGAAAGGTGCTCCGTCGCAGCGCGTTTTTTCGTTTCGGTCGCTAGGTTATCGACATCTGCCATTTTTTCTCCGGAAACGCTCCCGCCGCGCCCTTGACTATATTTGTCGATCTGCGCAACTTCGTCGGCTCCCCAGAAGCCCAGCGCGTTGCCGTCGGGATCGAATTTTGGGATGGGCGACAACGCCTTGTTTCCGATGCCGATCAAAATTCCCCGAACTTGACCTGGTTTGACATCGATTCTCGGACGATTGCGTAAGCCGATCGGCGGCGCCTCGTGGCCATCCGTCATAAATACTAGGCTTGGCCTCGGCTCCACGGCCACAGCCATTTTGAGTCCCCAATTCAGCCCCTTCGCAATTTCGCTCCCACCAGCCCACGCCATTTTGCCGCTAATCTGATTAATCGACGCGGCTAGTTCCGCATAGTTATTGCAGACTTCGACCGGCGTCAGTAGCAGAAAGGACCGGTATTCCGCGAAGATCGCCAGACCCATGCGTGACCCGCACGGCATTTCCGTTAACGACTTTTTTAGAACTTCCTTTACAACTTGAATACGGCTCACCGGTTTATCGCCGGTTTGATAGTCATGAGTATTCATGCTTTGAGAGACGTCGATGACGAAAATACTGTTTAGAATATCTTTTTGAAACGCAAGCGTCGGGCGCAATAACGCCAAAACGAGAAAAACCAATACGAGCAACAACCAACGACTGGTTCCGTCAAAACTTCGCAATATCGTCTTAAGGGTTTGATTCAAGGCAAGCCTAAGGTGAAACCACGCATCGTCGTTGGCGCGCGCTCAGATTGCTGCGGGGGCGGTAGCTCGGCATCTTCGCTATCATCGGGATCGGGAACCAGGCGTAGTGCGCGCTCGAGGTTATATTTTGCATCCCAGTATCCTGGCTCTATTCTCAGTAGCGAGCGATAGTTGTCCTTCGCCAATTCCGCCAACGGCAAACTCAAATTTTGGTTGTCGTCACTGGGAAGTTCCATCGCTTTTGCCAAATAACCGTTTGCCCGGTTGTATTTTGCGGCGCGCGCCATTCCCGCGTCCGACGACTCCTCAACTTGTTTGTATAGTGCAATCGAGCGCTTGCGATCACCGTTTTTTGCGTGGAAGTATGCTTGAGCGAATATTCCTTGAGGTGGCAGAGCAGTCGTCGCGGCAATGATTGATCCGTCGACGATCGCCGTATTCAAGCGCTCGGTTTGCCACCAACGGTAGCCGTCGTAAACAATCAATCCCAGCAATATGAGAAATATCCAGCGCAACCATCTATGGAAATAGTTTTTCAGCGCCATGTTTTTACCTGGATTAATCTTGTCGCCAACAAAACCACCACGAGCAAAGCAGCGAGTAAATAGCACTCCCATGATAGATCGCGGCGCGGGACGATTTCATCGAAGCTTATTGGCAAATTTTCCAATCGGTTAACATCTTGGACGGCGCGGAGAATGGCAGTGGAGTTTTCTGCTTCGTACGCCTGATACGGCGTTTTAATTGTCTTAAAGAAGTCATGCAACGCAATTTCGGGAGAAGAGTCGATGCCCACTTCAGTAGTGGATGCCGTCGTAAACAAACCGGGACTATTGACGGAGCGCAGATAAATCCAATACAAGCCAACACGATTGCGTCGCATGACATTGCGTAGTTTTTCGCGAGTTGCCGAATCGATGCGCGCGCCGCCGTCGGAAACCAACAAAACGATCCTCGAGCCGGTATAGGGTTGGTTATCGAAATAGGATATTGCCGCGAACAGGCCTCTCGCTATATCCGTATCCGACAAGCCGCGGCCAATATCGCCGGCTCGGATTGCTGCTTGAATCACTTCTTGCTTTTGCGTGAAATCGAGTATGCGAATCGGATATGCACTGAATCCCACCATTGCGAACATGTCCTGAGGACGCTTTGCGGCGAAGTCCGCCAATATCTTGCGTGCGACCTTGCCCTTAATTTCCCGTTGTTGTTCCTCGTTGAAAACCTTGCTCGGATCGTGGTTGACGCGGCCGTGGTTAAACGATTCATCCATACTACGGCTACGGTCCAGCAAGATTACGATCTGCGCGCCGCGACCGATGCGTTCTACGGTGACTTCCGACCGGCGGATTCCCGACAACCCGACCACTAGCGCGGCGATCGTAGCGGAGGCCGTGATTTTGAGCAATACGCCGATTAGGCCACCCAGGTAGTCAGTCGGCAAGAGCTGAAGCCATCCGTAACGTAATGGTTCCCGATCGTCGCGAAAAAATGGCACGATGGCAAGAGGTAAAAACAACAATACCATGGGATAAGTGAACTCAAGCGTCACGCCGTGCCTCGCTCGATTTCACGCCAAGCGCGGCAAAATTCTAACAACCAGACGATCGATGCACGGCTGGCGCCCTCTCCGCCAGCGAAAAATTCGTTTTGCGAGACGCGGAAGAATTCCTGCGTCTTCGCAACTAACCCGGCCGGAACGGATCTGTGGGAGAGGAATTGATCGACGTTATCGATGAACAGAGATTTACCCGCTGTTTCATTTAGTGCGTGGTGTATGAGTTCGATCGCACGCGAGTTGGCGTTGGGTTTTGCATGTCGGGCGATGCGGTCCATTTCACGATATGCCCGCGTGAAGGGCCGCCTTTGGCGAACCAGGAAGGGTATGCCAAAATGGCGGTAGGACCAATACAGCAAGAGCACGCTAAGCGCCAGGCAATAGCCGATCATGCGATCCCGAAATCTCACGGTATCGATAGTCTTTGGCAATACATCGGGCCGCATTGCCTCCAGGCCGTCGCGGGCCAAGACTTCCTCGGGCGTGATCGGACCAACGGTAATCGGCCACTCCGTCGACATGAGCTCGATTGATTCTTTCGCACGCGCAAAAACAAAACGTTGCGCCGGAAGTTCGACCACTTGTACTTCCTTTGGCGCATTTGGTAATTGATAGTGCAACTTTACGTGATAGGTCTTACCCGCCGGAGTAGTTGTTGCTTTAACCGTCACATTACACAACTCAAGCCAGGCGTTAATGCGCCCGGGCTTGGGAAATTGTTTTTCATCGAGGATTTGCCCGGCTTGGGTAGTCAGGACAAGTTCCTGTTCAAGTGTATCGCCAACCACATAGCCGAACGGCCGCGGATTCAGCGTCGTGATTTCTATAGCGGCCGCGAAACTGGCATTGACCCACAGCAGTAACCCGAGACCGATCGCAATGCCGTTCATACACTAACCATTTCGGGCGGCTGACCGACGTGGAAAAAATATTCCGTGATGTGTTCCGCATCGAAGGCATCTTCAATGAATAATGGACGCGTCCCGAATCTCAGGAATATATCGTTTAACTCGGCTCGGCGCGCTTCGAATGTCGCTTGAATGCGTTCGTAAAATGAGCGGCGCAAGAGCAGCATGCGGCGACGACCAGATTCGCTGTCCCGGATCGACGCCAATCCAAAGCGTGGAATGCGTTGATACTCCGCCCGGTCCCAGATTACTATTGGGCACACTCGATGCGCGGCCAAGGCCTCAAGCGTGGAGGCTAAGGTGCGTTGGTCAAAATGAAAGTCCGACACCAAAAAAATCAGACTCTTTTGCCGAGGGAGGTAGGTTTGCACGTCACGTAGCCCGGCGACCGACGTGCCTGCAGGCGCAAGACGACGCAAACGCCGCGCAATGTCCAATCCCGCGCCAAGGGCGTGGGTGGGAGGCAATAGAAAATCGGAGCGTATCGCCGTATCGCAGCCGACGAACGCAAAACGATCGCCTGACCGATGCACCGAATAGGCGAGGGACTCGGTAAAATCCGCCATCACATCGAGCTTTTTTCGGATGCCGTGAAATCCCATCGAGGCCGACAAATCTGCGATCAAATAAATCGGAACCTGACTACGCTGGCGAAAACTACGCACAAACCATTGGTCGAAAGGATTCGTTAGACTAGCACGTATGTCGAGTCGGCGTGGATCCGGCGCGTCCAATAGCGGCACATTACCGCGGAATTCCAAGCCGCCGCCCCATTGGGTGCTGCGATGATGACCCGGCAAATGGCTTTTTGTTCGCCAATCAATTTTGTAATGAAACTCTTTTAACATCGCAGAACAGTTTATACGAGATCAGTGTGGCGTCCGCGCGAATTAAGTAAAAATACGACACCCTTGGAACACAATATCGATGTTCGAGTTGCTTCTAGGGTGTACAATTCAAGTCTCTGATTTAGTACAACTTGCATTTCCTCCTCGAGGTAGACCCAAGCAACTATGCGTATCTTGCTCAGTAATGACGATGGTTACTTTGCCCCGGGGCTGCGCCATTTGGCGGAGGCACTCGCGCAGGTGGGAGAAATTACCGTTGTTGCGCCTGAACGAGATCGCAGTGGCGCCAGCAATTCGCTTACTCTAGATAGACCCTTAAAGTTAGGGCGTGCAAGCAATGGTTTTTTTCATATCAACGGTACGCCGACGGATTGTGTGCATATGGCAGTTACCGGATTGCTGGAGCATTTACCCGACATCGTCGTTTCAGGCGTCAATCACGGAATGAACATGGGCGATGATACCGTTTATTCCGGAACTGTCGCCGCTGCGACGGAGGGCTATTTACTAGGCATTCCGTCTATTGCGGTGTCGTTGGTGACTGGTGGTAACAATCACTTTGAAACGGCAGCACGTGTAGCATTAGACATCGTCAATGAATTTCGAAATAATCCGTTTCCCGCGCCCGTTCTTTTGAATGTAAATGTTCCCGATATTCCTTACGGAGAATTGCAGGGTCGCGAAATTACCCGGCTTGGCAAGCGCCATAAGGCGGAGCCGATTGTCAAAGCACAGAATCCGCGTGGCGAAACGATTTATTGGGTCGGCGCGGCAGGACCGGCGCAGGACGCAGGCGAGGGGACCGACTTTCACGCCGTCAAGGAAAACCGCGTTGCGATTACGCCGCTGCAAATTGATTTGACCCACTACGCGCAGTTGGATTCGGTAAAGAATTGGTTGCGGCAGTGACAGCGCGCCAGATCGGTATCGGCATGACCTCACAGCGAACTCGTCAGCGTTTGGTCGATCGGCTGCGTGAGGCCGGTATTAAAGATGAGCGAGTGCTGGCGCAAATTTATGAAATGCCGCGCCATATTTTCGTTGACGAGGCCCTCGCAAGTCGAGCATATGAAGACACGCCGCTTCCGATAGGATTCAGTCAGACCATTTCTAGTCCGTATATCGTCGCGAGAATGACGGAGCTGGTGCGAAATGGCCGGCAGCTTGAGCGTGTGCTGGAAATCGGTACGGGTTGTGGCTATCAAACGGCGATTCTGTCGCGATTTGCCAAAGAAGTGTATTCGATCGAACGCATTGAAGCGTTGCTCACTAAAGCGCGTGCCAACTTGCGTGAGGTTAAGGTGAATAATGTGCGATTTAAGCATGGAGACGGAAGTTTTGGGTTGCCGGAAGCTGGCCCTTACGATGGCATCGTAATGGCTGCGGCGACAATGGAAACGCCACAGGAAATACTCGCTCAGCTAGCGCCGGGCGGACGTTTAGTGTTTCCACGGGGGCAAGATGAACAACGCCTTTACATCGTGGAAAACACGGCGCAAGGTTTTATCGAGACTGAGTTGGAGTCGGTCAAATTCGTGCCATTACTTCCCGGGGCGATTCGTGCTTAATCGGCGGTATGGAATAAATTTCATCATTGTGCAGGCGATTATTTTGAGTTTCGGGGTCGTGGGTTGCGCTACTACGCAGCGTGCGCCGGTCACCGAACGCAGTCCCACGCCCGCGACGGCGCCGATTGCCGAAAAGCCTGCTCCAGCGAAGACTGTCACCGAGGTCACGAAACCACCTTCCGCCATGACAACGGCAAAATCCGCGAACACGCAGCCGGGTGTCCATGTCGTGCTAAAAGGTGAAACGCTATACAGTATTGCGCGGCAGTACGGGCTGAATTATCAGGAGTTGGGTGCTTGGAACAATCTGGCTAATGCGAACGCATTGCGAGTAGGCGACGAATTACAATTAACGTCGCCTAGCTTGCGCGGCGGACAACCTGGCGCGACGGTTTTGCCGATGAACATCGACGCGCAACCTGAGGGTAAACCTGTTGCGGAACCGGTGAGATTGCCGCCTCCCCCGCCGCCAAAAGCAGAAGAATCGCGCGTCGATCCAACACTTAAAACCGACCCGAAAGTAAGCCGCGTCCCCTATTCTGACGTAGCGCTACAGAAAATTCAGCGTAGCGAGATTGCCGATCAGACGCATGCCACTAAGTTGGAAAGCTTGCCGGAAAACAAGGCTGACGTTAATTCAACGCCTTCGATTGATAACGAAAGTTTACAATGGGTTTGGCCGACCAGTGGTAAGATCGCTTCCAATTTCAGTGAGAGTTCGAAAGGACTCGATATTGCCGGGGTCCACGGTCAGGCGATCGTTGCAAGCGCCGATGGCCGAGTCTCTTACATTGGAAATAGTTTACGTGGTTACGGGAAAATGATCGTAATCATTCATAATAAAAGCCATCTGAGCCTTTATGCGCACAATAGCGCTATTTTGGTGAAAGAAGGGCAGACTGTAACAAAAGGTCAAAAGATCGCTGAGATGGGAAATAGCGATACTGAAGACGGTACAGTCAAGCTGCACTTTGAAATCCGCCGGATGGGGAAGCCAGTTGATCCATGGAAATATTTGCCTAGTGAAAGGTCATCATGAGCCACCCGGTTGCAAAAGAAGTTGACGAAGACGAAGACGAAGATGTTGCTGAATCGCCACAAGCTGAAGGGTGGCAGGCAGAAGCGCCCGAAGCTGTTGAGCCCGCCACAGATTGGCATGCGGACGCCACACAGCTTTACTTGAACGAAATTGGACAAAATGCCCTATTAACGGCCGCACAAGAGCGCGAGCTTGCGTTCAAAGTACAGGCCGGCGATTTTCCGGCGCGGCAGAAAATGATCGAGCACAATCTGCGGCTCGTCGTGAATATTGCTAAGCACTACGTCAATCGCGGTGTTCCGCTCCTTGATCTCATAGAGGAAGGAAACCTTGGTTTAATCCACGCGTTGGAAAAATTCGAGCCGGAACGGGGCTTCCGATTTTCGACCTACGCGACCTGGTGGATTCGGCAAAACGTCGAACGCTGCATCATGAATCAATCGCGCACGATTCGATTGCCGGTTCATATTATCAAAGAACTGAACGTTTACTTACGTGCCCAGCGGCACCTTGAAGCGCGTTGCGAAAAGGAACCCACAGCGGAAGATGTCGCGTCCTTACTGGGCAAGGACGTGGAAGAAGTGCGTCGCGTTCTAAACCTAAACGAAAGGATGGCGTCACTTGATGCGCCGCTTGATATCGACCCTAGTTTGTCACTTGGCGAATCTATCGCCGATGATCAGTGCATCGCGCCCGAAGAATTACAGCAACGGGACGAAGTGATCGGCCGCGTACGCGAATGGATGGAGCAGTTAAACGACAAGCAACGCTGGGTCATTGAGCGTCGTTTTGGTCTTAACGACCACGACATCTACACGTTAGAGGAATTGGCCGCTACCATGAAACTTACGCGCGAACGGGTGCGGCAAATTCAACTGGAAGCGTTGGCCACGTTAAAGCGAGTGTTGCGCAGAAACGGCATGTCAAAAGAGATGTTGTTCTAGGGAAGGGCGCAGCCCTTCCGTTTTATTTCCCTTTGAATTTTGGTGGACGTTTTTCCAGAAAAGCTTGAACCCCCTCGGAAAAATCCACCGACGCGGCGGCGAGACCTTGCGCGTCGCGTTCCCAGTCTAATTGTTGATCCAAATCATGCGTGACGGACACATCCAGCGCTTGCTTAATCAACCCTAGCGCCACGCCGGGACCCAATGCCAGGCGCTTGGCGAGCGAACGCGCCTCCGCCAAAAATTGATCATTCGGGAACACCTTCCAGATCAGACCCCAATCGGCCGCCTGCGTCGCCGAAATTTTTTCGCCCAGTAGCGTCACGGCTTTTGCGCGCGCCGACCCGACTAATCTAGGCAAATAGAACGTCCCACCACAATCGGGGATTAAACCGATATTTACGAAAGCCTGTAAAAATCCTGCCGACTCCGCGGCGATTACGATGTCGCAAGTCAACGCCAGATTCGCGCCGGCGCCCGCGGCGATGCCATTTACGGCCGCAACAACCGGCTTTTTCAGATTATGAATGCGCCGGATTAACGGATTGAAGTGGTCATTGAGACTTTTGCGAACCTGCTCGCCTTTTTCGCCGGGCTGACCTTGCCGCACATTCAAATCTTGACCGGCACAAAAGCCGCGTCCCGCACCGGTGATCAACACGGCGCGAACATCAGCGTTGGTTTCGATGAGCTGAAATACCTGATGCAATTCCTTCAACATGTCAGGATTAAAGCTATTTAATTTGTCCGGCCGATTCAGCGTTATTTCGGCGACGCCATCGGCAATGTTGAAGAGTAGAGTGGTGTAACTCATAGGTATGGAATGGCCTTTGCTTTAGAATAGCGCCATTCTATCGCCAACCGAATTACATCTGGAGAAATTCCATGAGTTATGAAAACATTTTAGTCGAGACGCGCGGCAACGTCGGCATCATCCGCCTCAATCGCCCGCAAGCACTTAATGCCCTGTCACCCGCACTAGTAAAGGATCTTGGCCAGGCGCTCGATATTTTCGAGAAAGATTCGAACATTCGCGCCATGGTCATCACCGGCAGCGATAAGGCGTTTGCCGCAGGCGCCGACATCAAGGTCATGCAGAACTTCAATTATATGGATACGTATCTTTCTAACTACATCACCGAGGGCTGGGAGCGCGTGGCGCAATGCCGCAAACCGTTGATTGCCGCAGTGGCTGGATTCGCGCTCGGCGGCGGATGCGAAATGGCGATGATGTGCGATTTCATTTTGGCGGCAGACAACGCCAAATTCGGTCAGCCGGAAATTAAACTTGGCGTAATTCCGGGCGCGGGCGGGACCCAGCGTTTGACACGCTTCGTCGGCAAATCGAAGGCAATGGAAATGGTGTTAACCGGACGCATGATGGACGCGCAAGAAGCCGAGCGCAGTGGCCTCGTATCACGCATCGTACCGCTAGCCGAACTCGTTGACGAGGCCATCAAAGTCGCGCAGCAGATCGCCGATTTATCGCTGCCGATCGTGATGATGGCGAAAGAGTCCGTCAATCGCTCCTACGAATCGTCACTCGCCGAAGGCATCTTGTTTGAGCGTCGTACCTTCCACGCGGCATTTGCGACCGAAGATCAAAAAGAAGGCATGGCCGCCTTTGTCGAAAAACGTAAACCCGCTTTTAAGCACAAATAACCGGTGACCGTTCGCACTCGTTTCGCGCCCAGCCCAACCGGCTATTTGCACATCGGTGGCGCGCGCACGGCGCTGTATTCCTGGGCCTATGCGCGCCAGCATGGCGGCAAATTTATTTTGCGCATTGAAGACACCGACGTCGAGCGCTCTACGCTGGAATCGACGCACGCAATTCTCGATGCAATGGATTGGCTCGGTCTCGACTATGACGAAGGCCCGTTCTACCAAATGCAGCGGCTCGATCGTTACCGCGAAATCGCCGCTCGCCTAATTGCCGAAGGCAAAGCCTATCATTGTTACGCCAGTAAAGAAGAGTTAGACGCCATGCGCGAAGGCCAGCGTTCGCGCGGCGAAAAGCCACGCTACGATGGCCGCTGGCGTCCCGAAAACGCGAAAGGAAAAACGCCGCCGGCCGACGTTCAGCCACTGATTCGATTTCGCAATCCCGATGACGGCGATGTCACTTGGAACGATTTGGTAAAAGGTCCGATCACGATATCCAATCGCGAATTGGACGACCTCATTATCATGCGCGCCGACGGCGTGCCGACTTACAATTTTGGTGTCGTGGTCGACGATCTCGATATGGGAATGACTCATATTATTCGCGGCGATGATCACGTCAACAATACGCCGCGGCAGATCAATATATTCCGCGCGCTCGGTGCGACCATGCCTGAGTTTGGCCATGTTCCGATGATCCTCGGCGACGACGGTGAACGCCTGTCGAAACGCCACGGCGCCGTGAGTGTGATGCAATATGAAGAAGAAGGATTTCTGCCGAAGGCCCTGCTCAACTATCTTGCGCGTCTGGGTTGGGCCCACGGCGACGACGAGGTGTTTTCCATGGAAAAATTCGTCGAGTGGTTTGATCTTGGCAACATCAGCCGATCAGCGGCGCGCTTCGATGGCGAAAAATTGACGTGGCTGAATCAGCAGTATCTCAAGGCGACGAGTGGCGATGAGCTAGCCAAACTGGTTGCGCCACGATTGCGCGCGCGCCATTGCCAGATTGAAGACAATGATATAAAGCTAAACGCCGTTGTCGAATTGCTCAAACCGCGTGCGACAACATTGGAAAACTTAGCCGATAGCGCTGTTTATTTCTATCGCAACGTTGAGCCGGACGAGTCATTGGTCAAAGAACATCTCAAGCCTGAAATACTGCCGGTGCTCGGCGAGCTTGCGGAAAAATTACAAGACATCCCGTGGAACAAAGACGCGATCAACGGCGCTCTGAAGGAAACCTTGGCCGGCCATCAACTCAAGCTCGGCCAAATTGGCATCCCGCTGAGAGTTGCCGTATCCGGTGGAACGCAAACACCGTCGTTGGATGTTACATTGGAATTGATCGGTCGCGATAACGTGGTTGATCGCATCAAACGTCATCTCAAATTGGCTGGCCACAAACGCTGATCAATAGCGGATCGGCTTTGCTTAATCCGCCAGGCATTTTTTTGTACATCGCCTGGCGCCGCATACAGCTTGCCTCATGGCAATGCATGCCGTGCGAGCCGCACGGGGACTGCTTCTGCAAGTATGCCTGCGCAATTCGTGCGCGGACTTTTCCCGCTTGCTATCTCCGTTACATGCCAACCCCTCCCACTTGTCATTCCCATGAAAGCATTAATCCATTTACCCAGATTTTTCAAGGCGTGGTTTGGAGGCTTAATGTGCTACGCCGATTGCGACGGGGCCATCGAGCGCCATTTGCGATTCGCGACACGCAACCGATTCCAACGCTGTGGTGTTAGGAGGGAGTTAAGGCAGCCAGGCTCGATTATTCTTACAGCGCAAGCTTTCGCTGTCCTTCTAAGGAGGCGGTGCCGGCATCGTCATTTTGCAGCTTCGAACAGCTCCAATGGATTGCTGGACGGGTCTTCACAGAGCACTTGTTTGCCGCCTGGCCCCAACAGAATATCGTTGCGGAAGCGAACACCCTGCGACTTCATGGTCGCGACGACGTCTTCGATCCGCTCGATTGGAATGACGATGCGGTTCCAGCCACCGG
>JANNFT010000526.1:0-8677 GCA_031380185.1 Pseudomonadota bacterium | reverse complement strand
GTTGCGATCTAGACCGACAACGTTCCGGCTTCACGATCAAACGTCACGTCCATACCTTCGATATTCAACGACTCAGACACGCCGAAGATGTCTCGCGCAGGGCTATCATTGTCCTGACCGCCGACGAAAACATCCGCGATGGTCGTCGTAACTGGCGCAGCAAATGCAACGGAAGACATGCTAAATACACAGGCTAGAACTGATTTTGTTAGATTTTTCACTTTTCGTGCCCTTTCAAAAGAACAATTACCATCACACAAGCAATATTTATGCCCCTTACATAAAATTATGTTTTAATTGATTATTATTTTTTACGCCATAGGTGTGTGTAAAGTTTTTCGACACTTTTTCTGCCGATATACGACTTTGGCGAGACCTTCGTTCTAGTTTCCGTTCCTGATTGAACGTGCGTCGCGACTCAGTTCCGCCACATTTTCCGCAGTTAAAGCACGTAAGAATTCAACCAAATTAGACATACTTTGCGCTGATAACTCCAAACGAGTAATACGTAGTTCGCTCTGACTAACGTAATTCGTCGTGTAAAACTCGATCACTTGCTCCAAAGTCGCAATGGAACCATTGTGCATGTATGGCCCGGTTAGGGCGACATTGCGCAGGCTTGGCGTTTTAAAAGCGAAGCGGTCGCGCGGATCGCCGCTGACTTCAAAGCGCCCTTCGTCTTGATGTTCCGGCTCGGACAAGTTCGAGAGCGAGCGGGGATCGACGGCGATTTTCACGCCCGGCGCCAGTTGCACGGAAATAGGCCGAGACGCGTTGCGCTGCTGCGCCGCATGAACACCGGTATTGTGGAATCGATTGTCGGTGAACGGCGCAGCCTGTTCGTCGATGAAATGACAGGCGTTGCAATTGGCGGCCATGAACACGCGAAAACCGGCTTGCTCCGCGGCGCTCAATGCATTCGCTGCGCCGCCGAAATACCATCGATCGAAGCGCGAATTGCCTGCGAGCAATGTTCGCTCATAGCTCGCGAGGGCTTGACCGATGCTAATTTCGTCGGCGCTTTTGCCGGCGAAGGCTTGTTCGAACAGTCCGGAATAGTCAGGCAATGAGATGATTCGCTCCACCACCACGGCAACAGAGCCATTCGCCATTTCGTTGTGCGCGAGGAGGGGTCCCCAAACCTGTGCTTCGAGCGACGCTTTGGCGCCATCGCGCTGAAAGCTATCTTGCAGCGCAACGTTCAACAATGTCGGCGAATTGCGACGCAAACTCTTTCCCTCAAAACCGACCGAGGTCGCCAATTCGTTCTGCGTAAAGCTCTGCTCGGGCACGTGGCACATGGCGCAGGACAAGGTGTTGTTCGGCGACATGCGCCGATCCATAAAGAGTTTTTTACCGAGCGCGACTTTGTCAGGTGTGATGGGGTTATCGGCGGGAACGACGACGGACGGTAAACCCAATATTGAGTGAGTCGCGTCGCCGGCGGACACGCCGCCCGCAATAAGCAATGCGCCAATAACCGCATGGATAGTGGCTCGCAAGCCATGCCTAATAGTCATTCTGTTACGTTAGCGCTCCAGCAGCAGCGTTTCGATATCGTTCATCACGACTTGCGGCAGCAAGAATGATGTTGTGTAAATCTCGCGCACATCGCCTTTTCCATCGATCAAAAACACCTTGAGAACGTGACTTAATTCCTGGCTGCTGCGGCCGGTTTCTTTGTCGACAACGACTTGCACATCTTGACCGAAGCCGTCGACCAACGGCTCGAGCGCAGCCGGCGACGGCGTCGTCAGAAAAAACCATTGCACGCCCTGCTTATCGCGAACATGGCTGCCGCCGTAGTGTTGCATCATTTCCGGCGTGTCTCGCAGCGGATCGAAGCTCAGACTGACGAAACGAATTTTGTCGGCAAACTCCGGCCGGGAGACGATGTGCTTTTTCAGGTCGTAGAAAGTTTGATAGGCCATGGGGCAGCCTTCCGGATCGGCGCAGGAGGTGTAGATGAACGACAGCAAGGTAATTTTGTCGCTGGTGAACGCGCGCAATGATTTTGCTTCACCATCGACGTCGAGCACCGTCCCTTCGGGGACAGGCATGATGTGTTGTAGTTGATAGCTGCCGGGTTTGGGTGGCGTGAAGCCTAGCGCGTTGAGTGACTCGGCTTCGTCGCATTTGGCGATGAGTGGATACGACAATAGCGTCAACAACACCAAGAAAACAAACCAACCACGCGTGTCATTCCCGCGAAAGCGGGAATGACAGTATCGAGGCATATATTCTTGTTTTGGTATTTAGCGATCGCCGCTGACCGCGACTTTCTCGCCATCGCCTTCATCAAACGCAGTCCGCAAAGACTTCGTGCCAAACTTCATGTGATGTGCACGGCCCAATTTTTCTTTGTTGAAATCGACTTCGAAGGCCATGGTTAGGTCTTTGCCGTCCCAGTTGAAGGCGCGGACGACTTGCTCGTTGTCGTCGCCTTTTTTGTCCCAGTTGGCGAGTAACGAAGACGTGATGTACACGCGCTTGCCGTCCCAGCTTTGCGACACCATGTTGACTTGCTTGCCGGTGACTTTCTCGAAGGTTTGCGTCGGCGCTTCCGGATTGCTCAGATCGAAATAACGCGTTTTGCCGTCCATGAACGTGTTGACCCACAGTCCCTTGCCATCGGCGCTGATGCTGATATCGACCGGCAACGGAATTTTCGCTGGATCGCCGATGGTCGCGACTTCTTTCGCTTGCCATTCGCCTTTGTCGTCTTGCTTGATGAGATGAATCTTGGACGTTAACGCCGACGCGGTCACAGCCCAGTTATCGCCTGGTTTCAAGCTCCAGCGAATTTCCAGCGGCGCGCCGGGGACGCTGAAGACTTTCTTCGCCTGCATCGCTTTCAAATCCCACAACACCATGGTGTTGCCAAAGCGCTTCATCGCCTCGCCGTCTTTGATGAGCTTGCCGAGATCCATCATGTAATTGTTCCAGCCGGTGAAACTGGAGGTGAGCATAACGTTCTTGCCGGGATTGATACCGATGTCGTAGCCGTAGCCATCGCCGCCGTTATCGGTAGGCATGTCGTACTTCGCGACGAAATCGCCTTTGTTGTTGTACATCGCCATGCCGGTGACGCCGCCATGGTCCTTGCTGTTAGACAATGCGCCGACCAGCATGCGGCCGGGCATCGCGTAAAACGTATGCGGGCCGACATAACCGGTTTTATCCGCAAGATTGGCGATGGTTTTGACAAGCTTGGGTTTTGCCGGATTGCGGCTGATGTCGAACACAAAAATATTGCTGTTATCCAAGCCCCCGGCCCAGAGGAAACGCCGATCGTCGGTGAATCCCATGTGGTGCGCTTCGCCGCGGCCGCCGACTGACAAGCTCGCGATAACTTTACCGTAATGCTTCGATTTTGGATTGACATCGATGGTGACGAGTTTATCCTGACCATCGCCGAGTCCTTCCACGCCAAGCGTCCAGACGTAAACGAAATCTTCCTGGCCTTTAATGAGCTTGGTCATGTACGGTGAGTTGCAAGTTTCATCGGCAAAGCTTGGTGCAACGTAGGCCAAACCGGCAAGCGCGAGCGATGCTGCCAAAACGCTATGAGAAATACGCAGATTCATTTTCCCTCCAAAGATGAATGAGACCGGACAATTACCCGTTAGAATGATACTCGCTTTCAGTTACTTCTTGAAGAAAAATGCTCCGTAACGCGCTTGTTCCGCCGCCCTATTCCGTCGATCGCGACGCGCTAGAAAACGAAGTCGAGATCGATGTGTTTCGCGCCAGTGGGCCCGGTGGCCAGCACGTCAATAAGACCAACTCGGCGCTGCGGTTAAAGCATGCACCGTCGGGCGTGGTCGTCATTGCGCAAGATTCGCCGTCACAATATCGTAATAAAGAAATCGCCTTCGAGCGCTTGATCGAGCGCTTGAAAAAACTTAATCACGTGCCAAAGAAGCGCGTTAAAACCCGGCCAACCTTGGGCTCAAAAGAACGCCGTATCGCGGCAAAAAAACGAGAAGGCGCGATCAAGCAAGGGCGCGGGAAAGTCGACTTGGAATGATTGAAACCAAACATTTGCGCATTGCGGGAAAAGTGCAAGGCGTTGGTTTTCGCGCGGCAATGTATCGCGAGGCGGTGAGACTTAACGTCACTGGCTGGGTACGCAATCGCCGCAACGGCACGGTGGAAGCGGTAATTCAGGGCCCAGAAAAATCTATCGCGGCGTTACTCGCTTGGGCGCATGGCGGGCCGACGGGCGCGCGAGTGGATCAAGTTGATGTTCAGTCGGCGGAAGGAATTTTTCCCGACTTTGAATTGCTTTCTACGGATTGATGCTCGTTTCGGGCGTGCCTGACGAGCCGCATGGATACGGAGAATTCATTTGGGATTTGAAAACCAGTATGAATTTCTGTTGCAGTTTGCCAGAGAATGTTGCAGCCGGGGGTCGGAATGACCACGTCGGAGAAATTACCTGAAGCGGCTAGGAAGACCTCTTGCGGCTGACGTTATCACTCTCGGCGCGGCGAACCTTGATGCTCCACTTGTTCCTCCACGCATTCACGACCAACGTCGGATACTCGACCTGGCCCAAGCTGCCGTTGTAACGGCCCAAGGCGCGGAAATAATCGCCTCTTTCGATATCGAGATAGTGACGCAGGATGATACAACCGTAACGCAAATTGGTGCGCAGGTTGAAGAGATTGTGATCTTTGCTGCCGATTTGTTTGACCCAGAACGGCATGACCTGCATGAAACCGCGCGCGCCGGCGGTGGACAATGCGTATTTGCGGAAATTACTTTCTACTTGAATTAATCCCAGCACCATGTCGGGATCAAGGCCCGCGCGCATCGCTTCGTAATGGGCGGTCCTAAGAAAATCAAGACGCTGATTTTCGTCGGTAAATTTTTTCCTTAAACGGTTGGACATTTCTGCCAACCAAACTCGTTCGTGGGATTCGGACTCAAAATAGGTGCGGGCAATTGGGGTATCCGCCACCGCTTTATGCAACGCCGATTGAACGCTGTCGGAAAGATTTTCTTCGCGCTGCGCGCCTGCCATCGCGAGGCCGACGCTAAGCGCGAGCGTTACCAGCGCGCACGCGCGTGGGACAAACCGGACGAGTGAGGCAGAGCGGGAGAATTTCATAACCGTCATTTTAGCTTTTCCAGCACACTTTGCAAGTCGAGCTTGAGAACCTCTGCTACACCACGTCGTTGATATTCATAGTGATTTTCTTTTAGTCCGCGATCGCTGACGACGATTCTATGGGGAACGCCTATCAATTCCTGATCGGCAAACATCACGCCGGGGCGCTCGTCGCGATCATCGAGCAAGACTTCTAATCCGATTGCGCTGATTTCGCCATGCAATTTTTCCGCCGCTGCGCGTACGGCTTGGTTTTTTTTGTAACCGATCGGTGCGATATAGACTTGAAATGGCGCCATCGATGTCGGCCAAATTATGCCGCGCTCGTCGTAATTTTGCTCGATCGCCGCCGCGACGATGCGCGACACGCCGATGCCATAGCAACCCATTTCCATCGTTTGCGATTTGCCGCTCTCGTCCAGAAAAGTGACGCCTAACGCTTCGGAATATTTCTTGCGCAACTGGAAAATATGCCCGACTTCGATGCCGCGAGCGATCTGCAAAGTGCCTTTGCCGTCGGGACTCGGATCGCCGGCGACGACGTTGCGCAGGTCCGCGACCAAACCCGGCTCGGGCAAATCGCGCTCCCAATTGACGCCGGTTAAATGTTGACCATTGTCGTTCGCGCCGCAAATGAAATCACTCATCGCCGCCACCGTATGATCTACCATGACCATCACATCATCGCGCAATCCAACAGGCCCCATGTAACCGATCGGCACACCGGCTTTTGCTTGAATTTCTTCGGCGCTGGCGAGGCGAAAATCCTGCAAGCCGGGGATCTTTCCTACCTTCACTTCGTTCAGAACATGATCCCCACGCAATAGCAACATCACAAGCTTGTCACCCGCCATTGCAACGATTGATTTCACCGTTTGCGTTAACGGCAATTTGAGAAACTCAGCGACGTCTTCACAAGTCTTTTTGCCCGGCGTCGCCACTTTTGTCATCGCCTGAAGCGCCGCGCCGCGCTTGGCTTCTGGCACGATTGCCGCAGCCAATTCGATGTTCGCCGCGTAGTCCGAGGTTGGGCAAAACGCAATTGCATCTTCGCCAGAATCTGCGAGTACGTGAAATTCATGGGATCCTGTTCCACCGATGGCGCCGGGATCCGCCGCGACGGAACGAAACGTCAGTCCTAAGCGCTGGAACACGCGCGAATAGGCGTCGTACATCGCTTGATAGGTAACGTCCAAACTGGACTTATCAACGTGAAACGAATAGGCATCTTTCATGACGAATTCGCGCGCCCGCATGACGCCGAAGCGCGGGCGAATCTCGTCGCGAAACTTGGTTTGAATTTGATAAAAATTAATCGGTAGTTGCCGATAACTTTTAATTTCGCGCCGCACGATGTCGGAAATCACTTCTTCGTGGGTCGGTCCAAAACAAAAATCGCGATCGTGTCGGTCTTTGATCTTTAACATCTGCGGACCGAATTGCGCCCAGCGCCCCGATTCCTGCCAAAGCTCGGCCGGCTGCACGGCCGGCATCAATAATTCCACGGCGCCGGCGTTATCCATTTCCTCGCGCACCACATGCTCGACTCGGCGTAACACCCGCAATCCCAATGGCATCCAACTGTACAAACCCGAGCCGAGTTTTTTGATCAGGCCGGCGCGCAACATCAGTTTGTGGCTGACCAGTTCCGCTTCCGCCGGCGCTTCTTTGAGGGTGGACAGAAAAAATTGAGAGACACGCATAGCTGAGATTTATTATTCGGTAGGTGGGAGTTGAAACGAGGCGCCGCCGGCGCCAGCACTACTGTGAAGCGTATTATACCTTTGCGAGTAAAACCGCCGCCCAACGACCGCTGGCCCGAGATGCAATACCCGAGCGCATCTCAACCGATGCCACGCCAGGAGGCAATAGTGATGCGGCTCTTCAGGCACTATCCATATGCAGTTTCAATAGATGAATATGTCTTGCCGTCACCGCGGCGTCGGCAAAATCACTGAACACGCCATCAATGCCAAGCGCATAAAATTTCAAATATTCGCCGATCGGATTTCCTTGGTAATCGGACGTGAGGCGATGTGGCTCGCTACGAAAAGTCCAGGCATGAACGATAAGGCCCTCGCGATGTGCGTCGTCGATGAGTTCAGACGCCGCAGCCAGCTTGCGAATCGCTTCGTTGTACGCAGCCATCCCAGTCGCCTGAGTAGTAGAGGTGACGATAAAAGGCTTCCACACACCGATTCCATCGGCGTAGGTTTTGATTTCCTTTAGTCCAGGCGATTTCACCAGATCGCCGAACGTGCGTGCATCGCCTGCCACGGTCCAATCGTAGGGCCGCGCAAACGGCGGATTAAACTCAAGCGCGCCATCGACACTCACACCGCTCGCCATGACCAATTGTATTTGTTTCACCTGCAAGTGTTCACGTAAATAGCGCAGGCTGCCCGGTTCGAATGATTGAATGAAAACCGGCGCATCGCGATTTTGCCAACCGGCGTCTTTGAGCGCGCCGATCAGGCGATCTTCCAACGCCAGCCCCAGCATTCGATGATAGGTCGGATGTTTGGTCTCGGGATAGATGCCGATCACGCGATTTTTCTGGTGAGTTTTGCGTTTCGCCAGTGCGATAATCTCAGCAAATGTCGGTACTTTGAACTGGCCGTTCAGGGATTGATCGCGTTCGGGGAACTGTTGCACCGCGCCCAGGATTTTGATTTCTGCGAGCGTAAAGTCGCTCGCGAAAAACCCCTCCTCCGCGACGCCATCAACTGTTGCTTTGCGTTTGCGATCAGCGAATTCCGCGTGGCCGGCGACGTTGGTTGTTGCGATAAGATTGGGTTCGTGGCGCGCGATGAGATAGCCATCTTTCGTTGCGACCAGGTCCGGCTCGATGTAGTCCGCGCCGAGGTCGATGGCTAACGAATAGGCTTCCAGCGTGTGATCCGGCAAATAGCCACTCGCGCCGCGATGGGCGATAACGACGGGATGAATTGCCTCGGTAAATTGCGTCTTCATCGCCGCACAACCGGCACTAAGCAACGTGAGAAGAAACGAACTGAAGGCAATTTGTCGCGATCTCAAAACAATCGCGGCTGGGTTCGTTGCACAATCGCCAGCGACTCCAATGTCACCCGCACGGCATCGGTCATTCCGTGCGCATTACCATGCGACAGGAATTTGTCCAGCGCCTGGTCGAACGGATAATCCAGCTCGCTAAATTCCTTGCGCAGCGCGACGTCGGCGACGATTTCGATGCTGAGTTTGCCGGCGGCGAGGCGAATAATTTCCACTTTCGTTTTGCGGCGCCTGACCAGCAGAGCGATCTTGCGGTGAGCATCGGCCAATACCATTCCGCTCATGCTAATCCCTCGAAATACACGTTGTCGTCGAATAAGCTCAACTGCTTGCGTTCCGCATGCGCGACCGCCTCCACTGCGCGTTTTGCTTCGGTGAGCGTCGCAGCGACGGCGGTTTGCCAGGAATGTTAGCCAAATAGTAAAGCCAATTCCCATCGGGCGAAAAGTCGACGATCGAAACGTGCTCCAGCACCTTCTCCTGTTTGCCGCCCGCGGCGGGAGTGCGGCATGTACCGGGATCGGGCAG
>JANNFT010000409.1:0-9408 GCA_031380185.1 Pseudomonadota bacterium | reverse complement strand
TGCCAGAAAAATAAGTTCCTATTGACTTACCTTACGTCATTCCCGCTTTCGCGGCAATGACAGCGCTTTGGGATGCCTCGCCACGAGGCAATGGCCCGAGGCCAGTGGCTAGCCTCGGGCTACCCCGTACCAGTGGCGGTTCTCTAGGCATGCAGCGCCGGAAGGCAAGCTGGAGGGGCTGGCCTTGGGCCACGTGCTCCCTGGCGTGGTCATCTTTAGGGTGATATTACTTCTTCCAAAACACAATATCCCACACGCCATGACCGAGGCGTAAACCGCGCGCCTCGAATTTTGTCAGCGGCCGATAGTCGGGACGGGGCGCGTAATCCATGGCGGTGTTTTGCAGCATCGGCTCCATGCTCAGCACCGACAAAATCTGCTGGGCGTATTCTTCCCAATCGGTAGCGACATGCAGATATCCATCGGGCTGGAGTTTGCTCGCGAGCAAAGCCACGAATGGCGCCTGAATCAAACGGCGTTTATGATGGCGATTCTTCGGCCACGGGTCAGGGAAGAAAATATGCACGCCATGAAAAGTTTCTGTGGCGATCATGTTGTGCAGCACTTCAACCGCATCGTGTTGCACGATGCGGATATTCAGAATCGCTTGTTCGCCGATGGTTTTCAGCAATGCGCCGACACCGGGCGTGTGCACTTCGATGGCAAGATAATCGTAATCAGGATGGGCCACCGCAATGCGCGCGGTCGTCTCGCCCATGCCGAAAACGATTTCGAGATATTTTTCACCGGTGCGACCTAACACAGCGTCAAAATCGAGCCGTGTTTGCCGATACGGCACGCCGAATTTTGGCAGTAATTCATCGTAGGCGCGCTGCTGCGCGGCGGATACGCGCCCTTGGCGCAGCACAAAGCTGCGGATAGCGCGGCGGGGCGCGTCAATGTCGGCTGCTGGCTGCGCCAGTGCTTGATCTTGGCTCATCGCGGCGGGTCAGCTAGGCTGTGGATTTTTTCGAAGCGGCGATTACGCCCTCGGTGGGCGAGCTCGGACTCGCGCTGTACAGCTTCTTCGGCATGCGTCCCGCGAGAAAAGCTTCGCGCCCAGCCTCAACCGCTTTCCTCATCGCGCTTGCCATCAACACCGGGTCTTTCGCGGCAGCGATGGCGGTATTCATCAGCACGCCATCGCAGCCTAATTCCATCGCAATCGCCGCATCGGAAGCGGTTCCGACTCCGGCATCGACAAAAACCGGCACTTTCGCATTGGCGATAATAATTTGTAAATTCCACGGATTCAAAATACCCATGCCGGAACCGATCAACGAGGCGAGCGGCATTACCGCGACGCAGCCGATTTCTTCCAATTGTTTCGCGAGAATCGGATCATCGCTGCAATAGACCATGACCTTGAAACCTTCCTTGACCAGTTGTTCCGCAGCCTTCAAGGTCTCGGGCATATTCGGATAAAGCGTCTGCGGATCGCCGAGCACCTCGAGCTTCACCAAATCGTGACCATCGAGCAATTCGCGCGCAAGACGCAGCGTGCGAACGGCGTCATCGGCGGAATAACAACCGGCCGTATTTGGCAGTATCGTAAAGCGTGACGGCGGAATCGCCTCGAGGATATTCGGCTCGTTCGCGCTTTGGCCGATGTTGGTACGGCGAATCGCGACCGTAACGATCTCGGCGCCGCTCGCCTCGATGGCCGCCTTGGTTTCGGCGAAGTCTTTGTATTTACCCGTGCCGACCAAGAGGCGTGAGGAATAAATTTTACCCGCAATGCTGAGAGAGTTCATACGACCTTATGTGTTGAAAAGTTAACCGCCACCCACCGCCATGACAATCTCCAAGCGATCACCATCGACAACTTGGCACTCTGCATATTGGCTGCGTGGAACGAGTTCGCCGTTGCGCTCGATCGCCAGTTTTTTGCCGCCTAGCGCTAAGTATTGAATCAGTTCAGCAACATTCAGGCGATGGTAGAAGACTTGAATCGCGCCATTAATATGCAGGGTAATCATGGAATTTGAGAGCGAAGCGACAGTGTCGGTGCAAAATTAATCTAATCTAGCTACAATGCTAATGGGTTTGCGGGTGTAGTTCAATGGCAGAACGAAAGCTTCCCAAGCTTTAGCAGGGGGCGCACGCGGAGGGCGGAGCAGGGACCCGCGCATCGCGCGGGATGTGACCCCGGAGCGGGCGAGGAACCCACGGGGTGGCGCAAACAGTGTGTATAAGCGGGTGTAGTTCAATGGCAGAACGAAAGCTTCCCAAGCTTTAGACGTGGGTTCGATCCCCATCACCCGCTCCATCAAACCATCAGTGATAGCCTTCTCCCGGCTTCACTTTACCGCGAAACACCCAATACACAAACACCGTATAGCCGAGGATAACCGGCAGCATCAGCACCGTGCCGATCAGCATGAACACTTGAGATGCGGGCGCGGCGGCGGCGTTCCAAACGGTCAACGAAGGCGGCACTAAGTAAGGCGCGTTGGAGATCACCAGACCTAGATAGCTCAATAGGAATAATCCTACCGCGCAGAAGAATGGCAATGCATGACGCGCAGTTTTAATTCCGTGCCAACAGCCCCATGCCAACGCCAGTGTCGCGATCGGGATGGGGACGAGGTAGCCGAAGTTGGGCCAGACAAACCAGCGTTCCGCGATGCGAGGGATAGCGAGCGGCGTCCATACGCTGACGGCTATGATGCACGCCAGCAAGGTCACCAAGAGCGGTGCGGCGTAAGCCCGCGCGCGCACAGCGACGGCGCCGAGGGTTTTCATTTCCAGCCAAGTCGCGCCGATCAAGGCGTAGCCGACCACCAACGACACGCCGCACAGCACACTGAACGGCGTGAGCCAGTCGAAACTGCCGCCGGCGAATTCACCATTCACGACGTTGATGCCTTGCACGATCCCGCCTAGTATTAGGCCTTGGCAAAAGGCAGCGATGGTCGAACCCGCGGCAAAGGCGACGTCCCATTTTCTGTGCCGTGGCTTGGCGACCCAGCGGAACTCGAAGGCGACACCGCGAAACACCAATGCCAGCAGCATCACGATCACCGGCAAGTACAGCGCCGGCATGATCACCGCGTACGCTTTGGGAAATGCCACCCACAGTCCGCCGCCACCGAGCACGAGCCAGGTTTCGTTGCCATCCCAGAACGGCGCCACGGAGTTCATCATTTGGTCGCGCTGTTCTTCATTTCTGAATAGCGGAAAGAGAATGCCGATACCGAGGTCGAAGCCATCGAGGATCACGTACAACGCGACCGCCGTGCCGATGACGAGCGCCCAGACAACGGGGACGGAATATTCGAGCGGGCTCATGGCGCGAAACCTCCTTTGGCTTCCCGCGCAGCGTCGGTCGCGGCAGCAAGGGGTCGATTCGGAAGCGCGTCGACTTCGGCGGTGGCAAGCCCTTTCGGGCCTTTCGTTATCATGCCGCGAATGTAACCGACGCCAATGGAAAACACCACACAATAGACCAGCACGAACAGCACCAGCGACGTGAGTATCACGCCGGCGGGAACCGGTGAAATCGCATCTGCCGTGCGCAGTATGCCGGTCGCAATCCAAGGTTGCCGGCCCGATTCCGTCACCAGCCAGCCCGCGAGAATGGCGACAAAGCCGAGTGGCCAGGCGTAGGACACCGGCCGCAAATACCAGCGCGCGGCAAACACTTTTCCGCGCCACCACAGCCAGGCGCCGATCAAGCCGATGGCGATCAGCGTGACGCCGATCGCGACCATGACACGAAATGCGAAAAATACCGACGTGATCGGCGGTCGATCTTCTGGTTTGAAGTCTTTCAATCCTTTGAATAGACCATTCGGATCGTGGGTAATAATGAAGCTCGCGAGATTGGGAATGGCGATTTCGAAATCATTGCTTTCGGTGGCGTTGTTGGGCAGCGCAAACAGCACCAGCGGCGCGGGTTTATCGCCGTCCCAGTGCGCCTCCATGGCGGCGATCTTGGCGGGTTGATGCAGCGATGTGTTGAGGCCATGCATATCGCCGATCCACAGTTGCAGCGGCGCGAGGATGGCGACCATGCCCAGTCCCATGCGCAGCATCGTCTTGGCCTCCTGTTCGAATACGTTAGCGACCAAGTAACGTGCCCCAACCGCAAGAACCACCACGGAGGTCGTGAGGTACGCCGCGGTGAACATGTGCGAGAAGCGGTAGGGAAAGCTTGGGTTGAAGATGATGCTGAACCATTCAAGCGGATAGGCAATGCCGTCGCGAACTTCATGGCCCGCCGGTGTGTGCATCCAACTGTTGGCGGCGAGAATCCAAAACGCCGAGAGCGAGGTGCCAAGCGCCACCATGATTGACGACAAGGTATGAACAGCGGGCGACACTTTTTCGCGACCGAATAACATGATGCCGAGGAATGTCGCTTCGAGAAAAAACGCAGTCAGTGTTTCATAACCAATCAGCGGGCCAATCACGTTGCCGACGACGACCGAAAAACGACTCCAGTTAGTGCCGAATTGGTAGGACAGCACCAACCCGGACACCACACCCATGGCGAATGAAACGGCGAAGATCTTGGTCCAAAATATTGCCAGGCGATGGTAATGGTCGCGGCCGGTACGCAGCCACATGACATTCAACGTGGCGATAAAGCCGGCCAGGCCGATGGTAAAGCTGGGGAAGATAATGTGAAAACTAATCGTGAACGCGAACTGGACTCGGGCAAGGAGAACCGGATCGGTTAGAAATTCTGACATAGTTTCAATTGTCGCACAGTGAGAACTCCGCGTGGAGACACCCATACGCGCGCACACTCAATGTCTGGCGACCGGCCTGGAAGCCGCGTCCCTATTGCCTCTCAGGGCATCCGCTTGCGATTGAGAGGATTAACCCGCAGATTCGGTCAGGTCCCGGCCGCTGTGCGCACGCTGTCGGCGATCTTCTCGGCCCAGCTTTTCACGCGAAATTCTTCATTGCCTTCCACCATCACGCGCAAAACGGGCTCGGTGCCGGATGGCCGCAACAGGACACGGCCATTACCATCGAGATCCTTCTCTGCCGCCGTGACGGAATTTTGTATCGATGAATGGCTGCGAAAATCGAAACCCTTTTGGGTTTTAACGTTGATCAGGATCTGCGGATAGAGCGTCAATTCCGCCGTGTATTTTTTCAGCGTGGTCTGGCTCGACACCAACGCGGACAGGACCTGTAAGGCGGAGATGATGCCGTCGCCGGTAGTGTGTTTATCGCGGCAGATGATATGGCCCGAATTCTCCGCGCCCCAATTCCAGTTTTTCTCTTGCAGTAGTTCCAGAACATAGCGATCGCCGACCTTGGCGCGGACGAATGGAACGTCGAGTTTAGACAGCGCGTGTTCGAGCGCCAGGTTGCTCATCAGCGTGCCGACGATGCCGCCTTTCATAATGCCGGCTTCCTTGCGGTGTTTGGCGATCACATAGACGAGTTCGTCACCATCGTAAACCTTGCCGTCGGCATCGCACATCATCAGGCGATCGGCGTCACCGTCAAGGGCGATGCCAAGATGGGCTCGATGTTCCAGCACGGCGGCGCGCATTGCGGCGGTGTGGGTGGCGCCGCATTTGTCGTTAATGTTGAAGCCGTTGGGCTGATTCGCAATCGGAATGACTTCCGCGCCCAATTCGTGGAACACCGGCGGCGCGATGTGGTAGGCGGCGCCATTGGCGCAATCAACGACGATTTTTAGCCCACGCAGATCAAGCTCGCTCGGGAATGTGCTCTTGCAAAATTCGATGTAGCGCCCATCGGCGTCGTCGATGCGGCGGACGCGGCCGAGCCTGGCGGAAGGCTTGGTATACAGCGGTTCGTCGAGGTGGGCTTCGATTTCCAGCTCCAATTCGTCAGGTAGTTTGTTGCCGTGAGCGGAAAAGAACTTGATGCCGTTGTCGTCGTAGGGATTGTGTGACGCGCTGATCATCACACCCGCTTGCAGCCGCAGTGCGCGAGTGAGATAGGCGACCGCCGGCGTGGGCATCGGCCCGACCAGCAAGACGTCCACCCCTGCGGCGCAAAAGCCGGCCTCCAAGGCACTCTCCAGCATATAGCCGGAGATGCGCGTGTCCTTGGCGATGAGCACGGCGGGCCGGTCGCGATCGAGCGGATCGTGGCTCGCTTCGGCCAATACTTTTCCGGCGGCATATCCAAGACGCAACATAAAGTCAGGCGTGATCGGCGCTTCGCCCACGCGGCCGCGAATACCGTCAGTGCCGAAATATTGTCTGGCCATTTTGGCGTCCTTAGTTACTTGTTTGATTCACAGCGTGGAGTATAGCAAGCGCATCTTTCGTCGCGCGAACGTCATGAACGCGCACGATGTGAGCACCGTTTTGCACCGCCAGCAACGCCGCGGCGATACTCGCCGGCACACGCGATAGCGTTTCTTGTCCGGTAATTTTCCCCAATACGGATTTTCGCGACAGCCCGGCGAGTAACGTATAGCCGGTTTCCCGGAAGTCCTTGAGGCAACGCAATAACGTGAGGTTGTGTTCGCGGTTTTTGCCGAAACCAAATCCGGGATCGATGACGATACGTTGTTTGGAGATTCCGGCTCGCTCGCATGCCTGTGCTCGGTCCAGCAGAAACCCTTTCACTTCTGCAACGACATCCGTATAGTGAGGCTCAAGTTGCATCGTGCGCGGCGCGCCCTGCATATGCATGAGGCATACGCCGACATTACCGTGCGCGCAGATTTCCATCGCCGCGTCGGCGCGCAAGGCGTTGACGTCATTGACCATCGACGCGCCGGATTGAATCGCCGCCTGCATCACCTCGGGCTTCATGGTATCGATCGAGATCGGGATGCTTTTTCCGCGCATCGCTTCGATGATCGGCAACACGCGACGCAACTCTTCATCAACGCCGACTGGCTCCGCTCCGGGCCGCGTCGATTCGCCGCCGATGTCGAGAATATCCGCACCCTCTTCGATCAACTGCTGGGCATGATCGATGGCGGCGCTAGCGGAAAGAAATTTACCACCGTCGGAAAACGAATCGGGCGTGACGTTCACCACACCCATGACAAGGGGGCTGGCAATCGGCAACTCGAAGCGGCCGAGGATTAGTTTTCTCATTGGCGCAAATGCGTTAAGTTAGAAAGGTGAAGGGGAAAGCGCAGCGCGGTTTAAGCGCTTTCACCTTTCACGCAGCTTCTCGCTATGGCATCAACTGCCCGCCGTTCACTTCCATAATTTGACCGGTTACGTAACCGGATAACGCATCGGAGGCAAGATATAGGTAGGCGCCGTTACACTCATTCGCCTCGGCGAGCCGCCCCATCGGAATGGTCGCCTTCATCGTGTCGAGTTGCGCTTGGGTGCTATAGCACTCGTGGAACGGGGTGAGGATTACGCCGGGGGCAACGCCATTGACGCGAATATTGTCTTTCACCAATTCTTTCGCCAGGCCACGGGTAAAGGTGCTGACGAATCCTTTGGTTGAAGCGTACAGCACGGCGCCGGGGCCGCCGCCGTTGCGCGCCGCAACCGAGGTCGTATTGATGATATTGCCGCCGCCCTGCTTGCGCATGTATGCGACGGCGGCGCGACTTGCCGCGATGACTGAGCGAATATTCAGGTGAAACAAATCGTCTAGCAGCGCGTCGTCGCAATCGGCGACATTGCAACGACGCACCATGCTGCCGGCATTGTTGACCAAGACATCGATACGGCCGTAGTGATCAACGCATTGCTTAACGACGTTTTCCGCGACGCCACTCTTGGAAAGATCGCCGGCGAGCGCAACGGCTTCGCCACCTTTTGCGCGTATCGCGGCGACGACTTCGTCCGCCTTGGCTTTGCTCGAATTGTAGTGAACCGCGACTTTAGCGCCTTCCAAACCAAAAGCCTTAGCGGCTTCAGCGCCGATGCCGGTACTGGAACCAGTGACGAGAATTACTTTATTTTTAAGATCGGGAATCACGTTGCCCTCCTGTGTAGCCCGACGTTCGGTAACGTCAGGCGAATCGAGATTTGAAAAAAAGACAGCGCCTCGTGGGCGCTGTCGTATTCTAAACCATTACGTCGAAGCTTATGCTTCCTCGGCGGGCTTCGTTGTTGCGGTCACGGTTGCGTCGGGCGTAACCCCGCTACTTGCCGCCGGTGGCGCAGGTGGTGGGCTTGGCTTGGGTGGGCGTGGTGGGCGGCCGGCCATGATGTCGTTAATCTGCTCGGCGTCGATGGTTTCCCATTCCAACAGCGTTTTAGTCATTACTTCGACCTTGTCGCGATTGTCCTCCAGCAGTTTACGCGCGAGGGCGTATTGCTGATCGATGATACGGCGAATTTCTTGGTCCACTTGCTGCATGGTCGCTTCGCTTACGATTTGGTGATTCGTGACCGAGCGGCCGAGAAACACTTCGCCCTCATTCTCGCCGTAGACCATCGGTCCCAGCGCATCGCTCATGCCCCATTCGGTGACCATGCGGCGCGCCATTTCCGTGGCGCGTTTAAAGTCGTTCGATGCACCGGTAGTCATCTGATTCATGAACAATTCTTCCGCAATGCGGCCGCCAAACAGTACGGCGATGTTATTGAGCAGCAGTTCGCGATCGTAACTGTAGCGATCTTGTTCAGGCAATTGCATCGTCACACCGAGAGCGCGGCCGCGGGGAATGATCGTGACTTTGTGCACCGGGTCGGTCCTCGGCAGCAACTTCGCGACGATCGCGTGCCCTGACTCGTGATAGGCCGTGTTGCGGCGCTCTTCTTCCGGCATGACCAGGGAGCGACGCTCAGCGCCCATGATGATTTTGTCCTTGGCACGTTCGAAGTCGTCCATGTCGACTAAGCGCTTGGCGCTGCGAGCCGCAAACAGCGCCGCTTCGTTGACCAAGTTCGCCAAGTCAGCACCGGACATACCGGGCGTTCCGCGCGCAATTACATCCCCCTTCACATCCGGCGCAATTGGAACTTTGCGCATGTGCACCAATAATATCTGTTCACGGCCGCGAATATCCGGCAATGGCACGACTACTTGGCGATCAAATCGACCGGGACGAAGCAACGCCGGATCGAGTACGTCGGGACGGTTGGTAGCGGCAATGACGATTACGCCGGCGGTGCCCTCAAAGCCGTCCATCTCGACCAACAATTGGTTCAAGGTTTGTTCGCGCTCGTCGTTGCCGCCGCCCAGACCGGCGCCGCGTTGACGACCGACCGCGTCGATCTCGTCGATAAATACGATACACGGTGCATTTTTCTTCGCTTGCTCAAACATGTCGCGTACACGCGCGGCGCCGACACCGACAAACATTTCAACGAAATCGGACCCCGAAATGCTAAAGAACGGCACTTTCGCCTCGCCGGCAATGGCGCGGGCAAGTAAGGTTTTACCGGTGCCCGGCGAGCCGACCATCAACACGCCGCGAGGAATCCGTCCACCAAGCTTTTGAAATTTTTGCGGTTCACGCAAGAACTCGACCAATTCGGCGAC
>JANNFT010000412.1:0-7754 GCA_031380185.1 Pseudomonadota bacterium | reverse complement strand
CGCTATCCGGTCGAGATACAGACCAAAGCATTGGAAGTTGGCTTGCTCAACTTGGCCGTACCGACCGAATTCGGCGGCGCGGGATTAGGCTGCTTCGACGTGTGCCTCGTCGCCGAACAATTCGCGTGGGGCTGCGCCGGTATCACCGGCATGTTGACGTTGAACAGCGTCGTGATCGATGCGCTTTTATGCGGCGCGAATTCGCAACAACAGCGCGAATATTTTGGACGCTTACTAACCGGCGAGTTCGGCGCCTACTGCGCGACCGAACCGAGCGCCGGCTCCGATGTCGCCGGAATGAAAACTCGCGCGACCAAACGCGGCGACGAATACGTCATCAACGGCAGTAAGATATGGATCAGCAATGCGCCGCTCGCAAGTTTTTTCATCGTGTTTGCTAAGACCGATGCGGACGCCGGCGGGCGCGGCATGACGACGTTTCTGGTCGAGCGTGATACGCCCGGCGTAAGCGTCGGCAAATCGCTCGGCAAGATGGGGCAGCGCGCCGCGCCTGCGGCAGAAGTATTTTTCGACAATGTCGTCGTACCTGCTACGGCGCTGCTCGGCAACGAAGGTCAAGGCTTCAACATCGCAATGAAAGTGTTTGATCGTTCGCGTCCGATGGTTGCGGTTTCCGCGGTCGGTCTATTGCAACGCTGCCTCGACGAATCGCTCAAATATGCACAAGAACGCAAGACCATGGGCAAGGCCATCATCGAGCATCAAGCCATCGGTCACAAGATTGCGGAAATGGGCATGCGGCTGGAAGCCGCGCGGCTATTGACTTACCAGGCAGCGTGGTGGTGCGATCAAGGCGAACGCAACACCTTGAAAGCGGCCTATGCAAAAGCGTTTGCCGCCGATAGCGCGATGTGGGGCGCAACCGAGACGGTGCAAATTTTCGGCGGCATGGGCTATAGCACCGAGTATCCGGCGGAGAAATTATTCCGCGATGCGAAGGTACTGCAAATATACGAGGGCACCAGCGAGATTCAAAGAAACATTATGGTGCGCGAACTCGCGCGTATTGCTTGACGAGACTTCGCGCGTGTTAGTATTTTCATACTTTTTTTACACCACATGACCGCCAATTCCAGGCAACGTCATTCCCGCGAAGGCGGGAATCCATTTGGCGCTTCAAAGTCAATATGGATCCCCGCCTTCGCGGGGATGACAAAAATTGAGTCATTCGGCTTTTTAATCCTCAATATTTTTTAGACAGATTTGGGAATCCTTTCATGCGTAGCGGTGGAAAAATTTTGGTCGACGGTTTACGCGGTCACGGTGTGGACATGGCGTTCTGCGTGCCGGGCGAAAGCTATCTCGCGGTGCTCGACGCGCTGTACGACGTGCGCGAGCAGCTCAAACTCATCGTCTGCCGCCAAGAAGGCGGCGCGTCGTTCATGGCGGAAGCGTACGGCAAGCTGACCGGGCGGCCAGGCATTTGTTTTGTCACGCGCGGCCCAGGCGCGACCAACGCCAGCATCGGCGTACACACGGCCTATCAAGATTCCTCGCCGATGATTTTATTCATCGGCCAAGTCCCGGGAGATTTCGTCGAGCGCGAAGCATTTCAAGAAGTGGACTATCGCCGCATGTTCGGCGAGATGAGCAAGTGGGTTGCGCAGATCGATCGCGCAGATCGCATTCCGGAATATTTGAGTCACGCCTTTCACCTTGCGACTTCAGGCCGGCCCGGGCCGGTGGTATTGGCGTTGCCGGAAGATATGTTGGTCGCTGAGGCCGACGCGGTCGATGCACCGCGTTACAAATCGATATTTTCCTACCCTGGCCTCGGTCAATTGGAGCAACTGCGCGAAATGCTAGGCGCCGCGCAACGCCCATTCATGCTGCTCGGTGGTGGCGGCTGGACGCCCGATGCCTGCGGCGCTATCCAAGGATTTGCCGAGAAAGTGAATATACCGGTCGGTTGCGCGTTTCGTCGCCACGATTTGTTCGACAACATGCATCCGAATTACGCCGGCGATGTCGGCATCGGCATCAATCCGAAACTCGCGCAGCGCATTAAAGAATCGGATCTGGTCATTGTGGTCGGTTGCCGTCTCGACGAAATGACGACCGGCGGTTACTCGCTGTTCAATGTGCCGCGACCGAAACAAAAATTCGTACACGTACATCCGGGA
The DNA here is from genome assembly GCA_031380185.1 of Pseudomonadota bacterium. Taxonomy (GTDB): domain Bacteria; phylum Pseudomonadota; class Gammaproteobacteria; order Burkholderiales; family JALYOK01; genus JALYOK01. Next base: position 5,610 of record JANNFT010000412.1, on the reverse strand, counting down.
ACAGACGAGCTCGGGAAAATTTATCAAGCAGATCTATTCATTAATTCCAGTATGTTGCCGTTTACCGGACTGACACGCGCGATGCTAAATATCGACGGCAGCCGCTGGAGCGCGTGGACCAAATCCGCGCACGACGATTATCTCGCCAATATTATTCCCGGCCCGTGTCCCGGCGCGGTGGACATGGGTCAGATCATGTTGTGGCTCAAAGAAAAGTTGCCAGCAAACACCATCGTCACCAACGGCGCCGGGAATTTCGCGCAATGGCCTCATCGCTTTTATCCGTTGCGCCAGCCGCGCACGCAACTGGCGCCGACCAATGGCGCGATGGGTTATGGCGTGCCGTCGGGCATCGCTGCGAAACTAGTGAGTCCGCATCGAACCGTCGTGACATTTTCCGGTGACGGCGACTTTTTGATGACTGGGCAAGAGCTCGCGACGGCGATGCAATACAACGCCGCGGTAATTTTCATTGTCGTCAACAATAATATGTACGGCACAATTCGCATGCACCAAGAGCGCGATTATCCGGCGCGGGTTCACGGCACGGCGTTGCAGAATCCCGATTTCGCCGCGCTCGCACGCGCGTATGGCGCCCATGGAGAAACCGTTGAGGCGACGAATCAATTCGCTGCTGCATTTGAACGCGCGCAGGCTGCCGGCCGCCCTGCGTTGATTGAGGTGAAACTTGATCCGGAAGCCATTACTACGCGGACGACGTTGACGGCGATTCGCAATCGGGCGAAGTAACGGTTGTCAGCGAAGATCCATCCCCGACCCTGCCCTCTATAGGGAGGGCGATTTTCGTTCGCAAATGCCCTGGGAGGAAATACGGCAGCCTAGAAACTAATGTAGGCCACCGCGTAACCACCCAAGCGAATCTGTTTCGCGTTGTCGAGCAACTTTCCGGCACGACGAAATGTTTTCGCATTCGTTGTCGCGAAAATAAAACTGTCTTCATCGAGCATGCCGATTGTCGCGCCGTTGGGAACGCCGGCGAGATCGACCGTTTGTTCATCCGCGCTTAAATTGGCTATCAACACGGTGTTGCCGGTTTTGTCGCTCCATCCCAAGCAGGTAACTTTGCGTTCATTGGACGAAACGCTCGATAACATTGGATTGCCAGCAGCACGATTCAACGCACTCATAGTATGAAACACGGGATAGACGGCAACCGCCTCGAGGTCGTCGAAGAACGGCTGGGTGTGTTCGGCCTCGCGGTAGATCATGCCGAGCGGCCCGGTCGGGGCGCCCATGCTGATGCTGCTGACGCCGACGCGGGCGAGCGTGGCGACGTACCCGAGTGTCCAGGCGGCGGAAAATAATCCACGCTGGCGCGGATCCATTTTCGCCAGACACACACGCAAATTATTGGGATTGTCCGAGTACGTCGCCCCATGCGGGTTATCGCGGGCGCCGATGCCGCTCGGGCCGACGCGATGAGCGACGCCGCCGGAAAACGCTTTTGCCGTTTCGATCTGATAAGGCAGGGCTTCGAGTGTCTCCATCACCGAGCGATCGTCCGCCGCATGGACGATCGGGCTGGTGGTATGAGTGATGAAATCCAGTCCCTGCGTTGGCGGGCGCTTACGATTGAGCTCGGTGAAAAAGGAAAACATGCCACCGCCGATTTTCGCTTTCGGAAACGCGGCGCGCGCCGCCGCATAGAGTGCTTCGAGCTCTGGCGCGGGCGGATAGATTCCACCCGGCAAAACCGATTTGAGATGCCCAACCGGACACACCGCAACCGCCGACGGTTTGAGTCCCGCCATGCCGACATATTCGGCGACGCGTTCCAACTCGCCGGCGAAATCATCTAAACTTTGCACCACGATTTCCAACGCGACATCGGCGCCAATTTTCTCGCTGATGCGCCGGTACTTTGATAACTCCGTAACGCCGTGTTGCTGGCGCGGGTCGAAATAACACACCAGAAAATTAGGCGCCAACATCTTGATAAGTTCGGTTTGCGACAGCGCATGATCCAATTCTTCCGCCGGCATGCCGAGGCCGATCGGTGGAACGATTGCTTCGGACACCGCACCGACCGTTATTTGTATCGCGGCGCTTCTTCCGGCCTTAGCGACTTTCGGCAGGGTTCCGGAAAAACTCAGCGCGACCGATTGCCGAAATTCGTGTCCACCCGGCAATATATAAGGCCAGGGTTTTGCCAACGGCCGGACATAGGTTTTGAACGACGCATCGGTCCAGTTGCGGTGATCTTCCATTTCGTAAGCGTCACCTTCCAGCACGCAGCGAGCCCACACACCCGGCAGCGCCTCCTGCGCCAACGCGCGAATATTGCGAAAGGGACAGTCGGGATTGACGTGCTCGGGAAACGTGCTCTTGATGAGCGTGCCATCGACGTGCTCAATCTTCACTGCGCGGCCCACTACGCCCTGTAACGGATGCAGCACGACAAAACCGGTGCGGTTAGTCAAAAAATCCCGCTTCGGTTTTGCCGTGGCGCGAAACGCCAGGCTGCCGTTACTCTTGCCCTCGATGGTGGCGTCGTAATCGATCTGCTGGCCGAGCCGCGTGCATTGGGCACGATAGGAAACCGAGAAACTATCTTTGCGCTGATCGATGCGCAAATTGCTCAGCGTTGCCGGATAGGTTCCCCAATTTTCGTCTCTGACCAAGAATGCGATCGCGCGTAATACTTCAACGCCGTTTAGGCGGATGTAACGTAAGTTGCCGTTATCAAACTCGGCGGACATCGCGCCGGCGCTCAAAATTTGCCCGATAACGTCGGGTTGTTCCGTGCCCGTCAATTTGACCGCGCGGGATGGGGTAGTCATGACCATGTACTTGCTCCTAAATTACTTTTTCTGTCGTTGGGTCAATTAATATCGCCCGATTCATGTCAATGCTCAGTTCCAGCCGCTCACCGGCGCGCTGAACATCGTGAGCTTCAAGCTCCGCAACAATCGTTGCGCCGCCCAATTTGAACTCGGCGAAGGTGCGCGATCCGGTCGGTTGCACCAGCTCCACCAGCGCATCCGCGTTCGCCAGGCCTTCGCGCGCTATACCGCGACGGCTCAGGTGCTCGGGCCGGATGCCAAGGATGACCTGTTTATCGACATAGCTGCCGGCAGCTTCGAAGCGCGGCTGTGGTAGCGCCAAGGTCAAGCCGGTGGCCAATTTCACGGCGTGGCGGCCTTGCTCGTGCACCAGCGTTGCCGGAATAAAATTCATCGCCGGCGAACCGAGAAAACCGGCGACGTATCGCGTCGCCGGCCGCTCGAATAATTGCAGCGGCGCGCCCTGTTGCTCGATCTTGCCGTCACGCATCAACACGATTCGATCGGCCAAGGTCATCGCCTCGATCTGATCGTGCGTAACGTAAATCATGGTCTTGCCGAGCTCTTGGTGCAAGCGCTTAATCTCGCCGCGCATTTCGTCGCGCAATTGCGCATCCAAGTTAGATAAGGGTTCGTCGAATAAATACAAGCGCGCATTGCGCACCACGGCGCGGCCGATCGCCACGCGCTGCAATTGTCCGCCGGAAAGCTGGCGCGGAAAACGCTTAAGCAAATGATCGATCGCCAACATTTCGGCGGCGCGTTTGACCTTGGAATCGACTTCACTCGCCGGCGTTTTACGCACGCGCAAGCCGAACGCAATGTTGTCGTACACCGTCATATAGGGATACAGCGCGTAATTCTGAAACACCATCGCGATGTCGCGATCTTTCGGCTGCACATCATTGACGGTTTGGCCGGCGATTTCGATCGTGCCCTGATCCGATCCTTCCAATCCGGCGATGGTGCGCAGCAGCGTGCTTTTCCCACATCCCGATTGCCCGACCAGCACGGTGAATTCACCGGCCGGAATCTCCAAGTCGATGCCTTTGACGACGTGATTGTCGCCGTAGTATTTGTGCAATCCTGTTATTTTTAAATCTGCCATGTGACTAATCTCAACCTTTAACGGCGCCGAGGGAAATGCCGCGCACCAAATAGCGCTGCATAAACACCACGGCAATAAAAACCGGCAGCGTGCCGAGCACCGACATCGCTGCGATCTTGGTCCAGAAATTCGATTGGCCGCCGAAGTAATGCGTGACTTGCACCGTATAGGTCGTCACTTCGGTGCGGGTCAGCACCAGCGCGAACAGAAACTCATTCCAAGCAAATACGAAGGTGAAAATCGCCGTTGCAAATAATCCGGCGCGACACATCGGAAATACTACTTTCCAAATGACCTGCCAGCGCGTGCAGCCATCGATTAAGGCCGACTCTTCCAACGATCGCGGAATATCTTGAATGTAACCGCGCATCATCCAAATCACGTAAGGCAAATTGAAGGCCGTGTAGAGCAGGATGATGCCGATATAGGTATCGACCCAGCCGAGATAAACGTACAACAGAAAAATCGGAAAGACCACCGCGATCGGCGGCGCCATTCGTTGCGAGATGATCCAGTTGGACAGGTGATCGCCGCCGGTCTTGTAACGCGCCAGGCTGTAGGCGCAAATCGTACCGAGCAGCATCGCCAAAACCGTCGACGCGCTGGCGATAATCAAACTATTCCAAACCGTGATCGCATCGCCATCCTTAAACAACACGGCGTAGTTGTTGAATTGCAAACTCGCCGGCCACCACACCGGTGGATAGGAATAAATCTCATCGGCGGTCTTGAAAGAAATCATAAACAACCAATAGATCGGAAACAGGAAAAATAATGTGATCGCGCTCGCCGCGGCGAAACGCAGAACCTGGCGCAACGATTGCCTGCGTTTAGTTTTCATCATCGCGTTAGCTCCACGCGACGCAGTGTCCACATCAGTGCGGCGCTGAGCAAGACGATAATCAACAATGCGACGGCAGCCGTATAACTTGTTTCGAATTGGCGAAAACCTTGAACATATGTGTACATCGAAATTGTCTCGGTCATCGTGCCTGGCCCGCCTTGGGTCAATGCCCAAACGATGTCGAACAAGCGAAACAAATCGAGCGCGCGAATCAACAGCGCGATCGCCATCACCGGCCAAATCGACGGTAGGACTATTTTTCGAAACGTCAGCCAATAACCTGCGCCGTCGATGGCCGCGGCTTCGAGTTGCGATTTATCCACGTTCGCGAGCGCCGCTAGGAGCAATAAAAACATGAAGGGTGTCCATTGCCAAATCTCGGCGACAAGAATCGCCGGATAAACCAGATTAGGATTAAATGTCCACAGCAACGCCATATCCTTGCCCACGATCCAACCGATAATTTGATTGATCGGACCGAAGCGGTTGTCGAACATCAGTGACCAAGTTGCGCCGGCGACGATCGGCGAAATTACCACCGGCAGCACCAACAAGGCGATAAACACTTGCCGTCCCGGTAGTTTATCCAAAAATAGTTGCGCCATCGCGAGGCCGAGCAGCAATTCTATTGGCAATGCGATGACGAGAAAAATCATGGTGTGGCCGAGCGCCTGCCACATGCGTTTGTCTTGAACGAGATACGCGTAATTCTGCAGCCCGACAAAATCAGTATTGTTCTCGGTCATCGTAATGCCTTGGAAGCTCACCATGACGAGATACAGCAGCGGGAATACGCCGACCAGTAACAGCAGAAAAATCGAGGGCGCGACCAGTAACTGTTTGAAGTTGCGGTC
>JANNFT010000396.1:0-3975 GCA_031380185.1 Pseudomonadota bacterium | reverse complement strand
ACCCAGTCCGCTGCGCTCCTTCCGGGCTACCTAATCCAGATAAGTTAGTTGTATGGAAGCGCAAGAAACAAAGGAAAATAAAATGATTCAACGTGAAAATTTTTCTCCCAGTGATATGGAGCACTGGCTCGACGAACGGCGAGTCACGGAAGTGGAATGTCTCGTATCCGATCTCACCGGTGTGTCGCGCGGTAAAATTTTGCCGCGGGCTAAATTCGGGAAAGACAAGGGTTTGCGCTTGCCGCAGGCGGTGATGATGCAGACGGTGACCGGCAACTATCCGGAGTCGGAAGAAGTCGACGCGATCATGACGGATTACGATCCGGACATGATTTTGAAGCCCGATCCGGAAACGGTTTGCATCGTGCCGTGGGCCGTTGATCCGACGGCGCAGGTGATTCACGATTGTTTCTTTTTCGATGGGCAGATCGTGGATTTTGCGCCGCGCTCGGTGTTGCGCCGCGTACTGAGCCTCTACCAAGATCATGGTTGGGCGCCGATCGTGGCGCCGGAGTTGGAATTTTATTTGACGGCGCGCAATCTCGATCCCGATATTCCATTGAAGCCGCCGATCGGGCGTAGCGGTCGCGCGGAAACCAGCCGCCAGGCCTATAGCATCGATGCGGTGAACGAATTCGATCCGCTATTCGAAGATCTTTACGACTACTGCGAGGCTCAGGGTCTGGACGTCGATACGCTGATTCACGAAGTCGGCGCCGGCCAGATGGAAATTAACTTTCTGCATGGCGATCCGATGAAGCTTGCCGACCGCGTGTTTTATTTCAAGCGCACGGTGCGCGAGGCGGCGATGCGTCACGATATGTACGCGACCTTCATGGCGAAGCCGATGGCCGATGAACCGGGCTCGGCGATGCATATTCATCAGAGCATTATCGATCCCAAAACCAAGCGCAATATGTTTAGCAACGAAGATGGCACGGCGTCGCATTTGTTTTTCCATTTCATCGGCGGGCTGCAAAAATATCTGCCGGCGGCGACGATTTTTTTCGCGCCGTATGTGAATTCTTACCGGCGCATCGTCAAATACGGCGCGGCGCCGATCAATATTCAATGGGGCCGTGACAATCGCACCGTCGGCATTCGCGTTCCGGATTCCGAGCCGGAAGCGCGGCGTGTGGAAAACCGCGTGGTCGGCGTCGACGCCAATCCCTATGTCGCCATCGCCGCGACCTTGGCTTGCGGCTATTTAGGCATGGTCAATAAGATCGAGCCGCTACCGGAATACAAAGGCAGCGCCTACGAATCCGACTTTCAATTGCCGCGCGGGCTGCATGAGGCGTTGACAGAGATGCGCGAAACGACGGCGTTGCACGAAGTGATGGGTAAGCGTTTCGTTACGCTATACGCGGCGGTCAAGGAAGAGGAATACGCAGAATTCATGAAAGTGATTTCACCGTGGGAACGCGAACATTTGTTATTGCATGTTTGAGGATCTGGCGCCATGAATCCGCTAATTGAAATGCAAGCCGCCGCGGCGCGCGAGCAACGTTTCGACACCAAGGCGATTCAGCAAAAAGACGCCGCTCACTATTTGCATCCGTTCACCGACTTCAAGGCGTTAGCCGCAAAAGGCGCGCGCGTGATAGTGCGCGGCGAGGGCATTTATATTTGGGATTCGGAAGGCAACAAACTCATCGACGGCATGTCGGGATTGTGGAATGTGAACTTGGGTTACGGCCGCCAGGAATTGGCGGACGCTGCCTATCGGCAACTCATCACTTTGCCGTTTTACAACAGCTTTTTCCAGACCACCAATATTCCGGCAACGGAGTTGGCCGCGGCCATCGCGGAAATCGCGCCGCCGCACATGAAGCACGTTTCGTTCGCTAACTCCGGTTCCGAAGCAAACGACACGATTGTTCGCATGGCGCGCCGCTACTGGGATTTGGAAGGGCAAGCGCAACGCACGTTCATCATCGGCCGCAAGAACGGCTACCACGGCAGCACCATGGCCGGCGCCTCGCTCGGCGGCATGCCGGGAATGCATGCCCAGGGCGGCTTGCCGATTCCCGGCATCGTGCATATCGAGCAGCCGTATTTCTACGAGCTCGGCGGCGATCTTTCGTCGGAAGAGTTTGGCATTAAAGCAGCCGGTTGGCTGGAAGAAAAAATTCTCGAAGTCGGGCCGGACAAAGTGGCGGCGTTTATCGGCGAGCCGGTGCAAGGTGCCGGCGGCGTGATTATTCCGCCGAAAACCTATTGGCCGGAGATTCAGCGCATCTGCGACAAATACGGCATCTTGCTAATATCCGACGAAGTGATTTGCGGTTTCGGGCGCTTGGGGCGCTGGTTCGGCTGCGAGTATTTCGGCGCCAAGCCCGACTTCATCACCTTCGCCAAAGCCGTGACGTCGGGCTACATTCCCCTCGGTGGCGCGATCGTCAGCGACCGGGTCGCCGACGTCTTGATCGAAAAGGGCGGCGAATTCAACCACGGTTACACCTATTCGGGCCACCCGGTGGCGTGTGCGGTTGGCTTGGAAAATCTGCGCATTTTCAAGGCGGAGAAAATCGTCGAGAAAGTCGCCGCGGAAACGGCGCCGTACCTCGCGGAAAAATTTCATAGCCTGGCGCACCATCCTATCGTTGGCGTCACCGAGACCTGCGGCATGATGGCCGGCTTGGTGCTGGTGAAAGACAAAGCCAAAAAACTCCGCTTCGATCCTGACGCCGCAGTCGGCATGATTTGCCGCGGATTTTGTTTTCGCGAAGGTGTGATCATGCGCGCCGTTGGCGATCGAATGATTATCGCTCCGCCGCTGATTATTTCCAAGGCAGAAATCGACGCCATGATCGCGCTGCTTCGCCGTTGTCTTGATCTCACGTTGGAAGAAGTGAAGCGCCTCAATTTGCTGGCGTGAAAATAATCCGTAAGGTAAGCTTTCGCTTAACACAAATGTCTGATTGCCGGACCGATACGGTGCATCGCTGCGAGCCGCATGGATTGTTGACTTCGGCCGAGCGTGCCTCAAGAGCCTCGCGGATATTGCCTCGTAGGGCATGGCGATGGTCGGTTTTTATTTGATATTCGGGTAGCCCGAATTCGAGCGGTAACCGTTACGTTTATTTTTATCTGTCTAGAGGATGTGCGAAATGAAGAGTCGTTTAGTTAAAACTATCGGTGTGGCTTTTGCGTTCCTGTTCGCCTTTGGTCTTGCCGGCGCCCCCGCCGGCGCCGAGGAAGCGAAAGTGCTTAACGTCTACAACTGGGCTGATTATTTGCCGGATGGCCTGTTAGACAACTTCACCAAGGAAACCGGCATCAAGGTGCGCTACGACACGTTCGACACCAACGAAATCGTGCACGCGAAATTGATCGCCGGCCGCACCGGGTATGACATCGTCGTGCCGTCGGCGAACTGGGCGGCATTGCACATTCAGGCCGGGTTGTTGCAGAAGCTCGATAAATCGAAACTGCCTAACTACAAAAATACCGATCCGGTCATGATGAAATTGCTAGCGCAAGTCGATCCCGGCAATCAGTACCTGGTCAACTGGGCGTGGGGCTTTATTACGCTGGGAATCAATACCGGCAAAGTTAAAGCCGCGCTGGGCAGCGATCCGATGCCGGAGAACGCCTGGTCGCTGATTTTTGATCCGAAATATGCCAAGAAGCTGAAATCTTGCGGCATCAGTATGCTCGATTCGGCCACGGACGTGATTCCCGCCGCGCTGCATTACCTCGGCAAATCCGCCTACAGCACCAACCAAGCCGACTACGCGGAAGCAGCCAAGTTGATGAAGTCGATTCGCCCCAATGTGAAAATTTTCAGCTCCGGCATCAACGATTTAGCCGGTGGCGGCCTGTGCGTGGCGCTCGGCTATTCCGGCGATATGAACATCGCCGCGAAACGCGCCAAAGAAGGCAAGACCGGACAAAATATCGAGGCATTGGTGCCGAGCACCGGCGGGCTGTTGTTCTACGACAATATGGCGATTCCCGCCGACGCCGAGC
>JANNFT010000389.1:0-1614 GCA_031380185.1 Pseudomonadota bacterium | reverse complement strand
GGAACGAACCCCAACAGGCTGCGGCGATCATCCAAACGCCAATTGAAATCTCGAACACGATGTTGGGGTTCGTTCCTCACCGCCAACCTACACTTCCATCGGAAGCGTCGCATCGGGCGCCCACTCCGACAGCGACGCGTCATAAAGCTGTACGTTCTTATGTCCGAGCATAGTCAATAACATGGTCGCGCTTGACGCCGCGATACCTCCACCGCAATAAGTAATCACACGCGGCTTGGCTAGTGCCTCGGAAAATTGTTCGCGCAAAACATCCGCCGATTTGAATTCATTGTTGGCGTCGACGACATTCACGGCGGCGACGTTGATGCTTCCCTTGATGTGCCCCACCCGTCCATAAACCGAACCACCGGTTCCGGCATGTTGATCAGGGCGTAGCGCGTTCAGCGTGCAAACGCCTCCGGCGCCGATTGCGGCCAACACGTCCACTTTGTTCGCCACATGGCCGTTGCGCATTTTTGGCGTGAATGAGGCATGCCTGGAGATCCGCTCTGGTCCTTGTTCTACAGCACGTCTTTCGCGCGACCATTTCTGAAATCCGCCGTTGAGCACGGCCGCATTGTCGTGACCGAACACGCGCAGCATCCACCACAAACGCGTCGCCCACCAATGATTCGCTGTTGAATAGAGAACCACTTTCGTGTCATCGCCGACACCGAGCTTGCCAATTGCATCGGCAAAATATTCCGGCGACGGCATCATGAAATGTAATCGGTCAGATTTATCGGAAAGCGCGTTGTCGATGTCGGCGAATCCCGCGCCGGGTATATGCGATTTTTCAAAATCAGCACGACCGCAAACGACGTCATAAGCGCCGCCTTGGGTGGGCGGCATCAAGTGCGTGGTGCAATCGAGCACGCGGATATTCGGATCGTCTATATGATCCGCAAGCCAACCGGCTTCGACGATAAACTCTGGATGAATAAATTCGTTCGCCATATTTTCTCCTCTTGTCATCCTGAATGAAATGAAGGATCCGCTTTTGTTTTATTACAGATGAAAAAGCAGATTCTTCGCTTCGCTCAGAATGACATATTTCTATTTTTTTCGTAACAGCCATGTTAACAGGACTTTGATTCACTTAAGAAATCAGCGTCGCCATGCTAACATTGGGAAACGAAAATTGCCGAGGAGCTACCCCGATGAATCGCCCCAGCCAAGCCACCATTCAAGCCTTTCGCGAGGTTGCAAAATGTTACAGCGCATCGTGCGTTTTCGCCGATGTGCAGAGCCGTGGCAACGTGATGCATAGCGACATCAAACCTATTTTTCCCGGAAAATTGGTCGGCGTCGCGTTAACGGTTCGCTTGTCCGCAGGTGATCTGCAAGATCCACTCGCGGCGCTGGAGATCGCACAACCAGGCGATGTCATCGTCGTCGATGCCTTCGGCGAAACGGAAACGTCCGTGTGGGGCGGCCTGATGGGCGCGCTATGCATGCAGCGAGGCGTTGCCGGAGCCGTGATCGACGGGGCGGGGCGTGATATTGATGAGTTACGTGATCTAAAATTTCAGATTTACACGCGCGCAATTACCGCGCGCGGCACACATACGATGTTTTCCGGCCGTAAGAGCGACGTCGCCGTGAACGTCTCGG
>JANNFT010000355.1:0-7481 GCA_031380185.1 Pseudomonadota bacterium | reverse complement strand
CTCATGATCGACAGATACACGTCGAGCATGCTCGAAAGCATATCGCGATAGGCTTCGACGCCATCAATAATTTGCGCGATGTGATCGCTGAGATCGCGAAAATAAATTGCTGTTGATTCTTTCAATAACGGCGTGGCGTCTTGACGAAGCGTGCCGATCAGTTCGCGCAACGGCCACACCGCTTTGCGCAGGATAATTATTTCGCGCTTGAGGCGATGGATCTGTTGCAACGTATCCGGTTTCGGTTTTACGGCGACAATATCCTCGATCTGCTCGATTTTTTCGCCGAGCTTTTCCATCACAACAAAGTAGTGGTCGACTACTTCATCCATGATCGCATAGAGCAAATAATCGGGCCCCAGTTTTCGGATACGACCCGCGGCGTGACGAATGCGTTCGCGCAGCGGATCGAGCACATCGCCGGGCTTGTCCTGAAACGACAGTACGAAATTATCACCAAGCACCAAGCTCAATTGCTCGATCGCAATTTCCTGGTCAGTCTCGTTATACGACAACATTTTCAACACGACGTACAAATAACGCTCGTGGTCCTCAACCTTGGGACGCTGGTCGGTGTTGAGTATGTCTTCCATCACCAGTGGATGAAGATCGTATTGCTTGGCGATCTTTTCCAGCACGCCAATATTCTGAATGCCGTCGACGTTGATCCAGGTTACCGAGTTTGCGTTTTTATACGGCGCACAATCATCGACCTGCACAATCTCGCGCTCGGTGAATCGCTCATCAACGTAGTCAAACAACTGAATCTTGGTCGTGATGTTTGGTTTGTCGCCAAGATAAACCAGCGAGCCCGGCGGCATCCCAGTTTTTTTCGCACGGCGTTTCATGACGCGTTTAGTCATCGCGTGATTGGATGTAGAGTTTCGATGAGGGTAATTGTAACAAGGGCGAAAGCCTTGGCGCTGAGATTTGTGAGCGCGCCTTGCCACGAGGCAAACGGGGTGCGGCTCCCAGACTATATACCTTGGAACGCCGCACCAGCACTGGCGCACAGCGACAACCGATCCACCGCGCCCTTCTCACCTCCTGGCCTGGCATGACCGGCGTAGGGTGCATTTATGCACCAAAGGGTTTGAACGGTGCATGAATGCACCCTTCCCACCTAATACATATGCTGACCGCCGTTGATCGAAACGTTCGCGCCGGTAATGAACGCTGCTTCGTCGGACGCGAGATAAACGATCAAACCCGCCACCTCTTCCGGCTTGCCCAAGCGGCCGACGGGAATCTGCGGCACGATCTTCGTGTCGAGTACATCTTTCGGGATCGCCATGACCATCTTCGTGCCGATATAGCCCGGCGAAACCGTGTTGATGGTGACGCCTTTTCGCGCTACTTCTTGCGCCAGCGCCTTGGTGAAACCATGCATTCCCGCCTTGGCGGCAGAATAATTGGACTGGCCGAATGCGCCCTTCTGACCATTCACTGACGAAATGTTGATCACACGCCCCCATCCGCGCTCAACCATGCCATCGACCACCGGCTTGGTCATATTGAACACGCTGTTGAGATTGGTGTTGATGACGGCATCCCAATCGACTTTGGTCATTTTCTTGAATGTCGTGTCTTTGGTGATGCCGGCGTTGTTAATCAGAATATCGATATTGCCGACGTCGCCTTGAATTTTCGCGACCATCGCCTTGCAGGAATCGAAATCGCCGACGTCAACTTCATAGGCTTTGAATTCGTAGCCATTCTTGGCCATATCAGCCACCCATTCCGAGGCGCCAGCGCGATGCGGCGAATGCGTGACCAAAACTTTGTAACCCTGATCCGCCAGCTTAGTGCAAATTGCTTCCCCAATTCCGCCCATGCCGCCCGTTACCAACGCAATTCTTTGTGCCATGATTTCCCCCAAAAGTTACTGAATAACCTACATGTCATTCCCGCGAAAGCGGGAATCCATTGCGCCTTCGCTACAGCAAATGCCGCATGGATTCCCGCTTTCGCGGGAATGACAAAAATTTTTACGTATCGCAACGCTCCATCACATACCGCCCCGGCGCTGCTTCAATCGCTTTATATTTCGCGTTACCCAACTTGGCATGTGCCGGAACACCGCGCCCCGCTTTCTTCTTCAGCCAGGTCGCCCAGTGATTCCACCAACTGCCGTCTACTGATTTCGCCGACGCCAACCATTCTTCGTTGCCTTTGCCGATCTTGCCGCCAACCCAATAATTGCGCTTATTTTTCGACGCCGGGTTCATGGAGCCGGCAATGTGTCCGCTCGCGCCCAACACAAATTCAAGTTTACCGCCCAAGTTATACGCGCCTTTAAAACTGCTAGTCCAGGGCACGATATGATCTTCTTTCGCCGCAAAAATGTACGCGGGCATGTCGATTTTGCCGATGTCGATTTTCTCGCCGCACATGGTGAGTTTATTTTTCTGCACCAGTTCGTTCTGCCAATAAAAATGACGCAAGTAATATGCGTACATCGGGCCCGGCAAATTGGTCGCGTCGCTGTTCCAAAAGAGCAAGTTGAACGCTTCCGGCGTTTTGCCTTTCAGGTAATTGTTAACCACATATTGCCAAATCAAATCATTGGCGCGCAGGCTGGAAAACGCCATCGCTATTTCTTTGCCGGCGACCAGTCCGCCATTGGCCAACTGTTGCTCGCGCTGACGCACCATGTTCTCATCGATATAGGCGCCGATGTCACCGACGTCGGTGAACTCGAGTAGCGAGGTCATCAGCGTTACGCTGGCGACCGGTGTTTCGCCGCGCGCCGCGAGCACGGCCAACGCCGAGCTGACCAAGGTGCCTCCGACGCAAAAACCCAAAACATTGATCTTGTCATTCTTGCCGATGTTGCGCGTCACCTCAATGGCTTCGATGACGCCCAACTCGAGATAGTCATCCCAAGTGAGGTGTTGCTGTGGCTCCTTCACATTGCGCCACGACACCATGAACACCTTGTGCCCCTGATCCAGCGCGAATCGGACAAAGGAATTCTCCGGCTCTAAATCCATCAAATAAAATTTGTTAATACACGGCGGCACCAATAGCAGCGCCCGCTCGTGAACTGTTTTAGTGGTCGGTGTGTATTGAATCAACTGAATCAATTCGTTTTCAAACACCACCGCACCCGGTGTCATGGCGATGTTTTTGCCGACCGCGAATTTGGTTTCGTCGGTCATGGAAATACGACCCTTCTCGATGTCTTCCATCAGATTTTTCAGGCCGTTCGCCAGGCTCTCTCCTTGGCTGTCCATGGCGAGCTTGAGCACTTCCGGATTAGTGGCAAGAAAATTCGACGGCGACATCGCGTCCACATATTGGCGCGCGAAGAACAACATTTTGCGTTTTGTTGGCGGATCGAGCTCGGATTTTTCGACGGCGCCGATCAGCCAATCCGACGCGAGTAAATACGACTGTCTGATGTAGTCAAACAACGGCATGTCGGACCATTCCGAACCACTAAAGCGGCGATCGCCTTTGGTCGCGGCATCCGGCTTGGTTTCAGCGGCGCCCTGGCTTAAGAAGCCTTGCCAAAGTTTCATCTGGCTCGCTTGGTAGTTCTGTTGCAACTCGAGCCATTGGGCGGGATGCTGCGACAACGCGCCGGCAAATTTTTGATAAGTTTCGGCGAAGCCGCCGTTGGGTTCGAACGAGACGTTAAAACGCTCCTGCCAATCGTTTACCAACGATTGGTTGGCCTGCGAAAATTGCTTGAGCATCGCTTCGAACGGAAACGGCGCCAGGTGCGACTTCATCATGCGTGTCCTCGGGATAGAATGTGTTAGAGCAAGCACTTTAGTGTTTGACAATGGCCTATTATAACCCTGCGTTTTGACCGATTGAATAACGGCGAAAAGATTTTGCTTGCTGCGAAAAACGCTATTGTTGCATTGCAGCATTTTTCTGTCAAGCCATGTCCCGGAAGACGTTTATGGAGGTTACCTGTCAGGGCATGCTTTGCCACGACCCAAGCGTGGCGCGGCTTCTGGCGCGATGATGTTTAATTTTCTACTATTTCCCTGCGATGACAATATCGTCGCTGCGTCGCGCATGGGCCGCTACCTCACGGCACAAACTCAAAAACGCATCGATGCCCGGCGTGCGATATTTTTGTTTGTGCAAAAGAAAATGAAACTTGCGACGCAGGTCGATTTCTTTTAACTTCAGTTCCACCAAGCTGCGTCGACGAAACGATTCCTTCAACGCCAAACGCGATACGCAGCCGATTCCCAATCCGGCTTGAACCGCGTGCATGATCGCTTCCGTATGCTCCAGTTCAAGGCGAATCTTCACCTGGTCGCGCCATTGGCTGAGCGCGCGATCCATTGTTTGCCGCGTACCGGAACCGGACTCGCGCACAATCCACCACTCTTTCAAAACTTGCGATAGCGTTACGCTACGCCGCTTCGCGAGCGGATGATCCGGCGCGCAAAACACCGCCAACTCATCTGCCACCCAATCGGTCATCGCTAAGTCCTTGTCGTGGTATTCGCCTTCGATCAAACCCAAATCCAACTCAAAATCCTTCACCCGCGCGGCGATGCGCGTGGTGTTGTGAACCTCAAGCGTGACTTCGCTACCAGGATGGCGGCGCATGAATTCTCCGATCAGCAAGGTTCCCAAATAGTTGCCGATCGTCAATGTCGCGCCCACGCGCAGCGCGCCGTACGCCTGGCCACCGGCGAGAATCGACTCGACTTCGCTGGCGCGATCGAGCAACTCGCGCGCCTTCGGTAACAGCAATCGCCCGGTTTCGTTGAGCCGTAGGCGTTTGCCGTTGCGATCAAACAAGCGGCAATCGAACTGATTTTCCAATTCCGACAGCGACGTGCTCGCCGCCGATTGCGACATGGCAAGCCGTTCCGCTGCGGCGGAAACGGTGCCGAATTGGCCGATGGCCGCGAAAACTTCGAGTTGCCGGAAGGAATAACGCATTTGTATATCGGTTAAATAGATAATAGTTATCTAAATTACCTGATTTTCCGAATTAATGCACCTGCCTATAATTCCAACTGTCGATTTTGCAGCGAGCGGAATTCCGAATCATGGCAACCCTAGGCATCGAGCGAGTTCTAGATGTTCATCACTGGAACGAATCGTTATTCAGTTTCAGAACCACCCGCGACCAAGGCCTGCGCTTTGAGAACGGCCATTTCGTCATGATCGGTTTAGAAGTCGAAGGCAAGCCGCTGATGCGCGCCTACAGCATCGCCAGCCCCAACTACGACGAGCATCTAGAATTCCTCAGCATCAAAGTCGAAGACGGCGCCCTCACTTCCCGCCTGAAAAATCTCAAAGCCGGCGACGAAATTTTAGTCAGCCGCAAACCGGTCGGCACACTAGTCCTCCACGACCTCAAGCCCGGCAAAAACCTTTACCTATTCGCCACCGGCACCGGCCTGGCGCCGTTCATGAGCGTGATCCGCGACCCGCAAACGTACGAACGATTCGAGAAAGTGATTTTGGTGCACGGCGTGCGTGTCGTCAGCGAACTGGCCTACGCCGATTACATCACCCAAGAGTTGCCGGATCACGATTACTTCGGCGAAGAAATCCGCAACAAGTTGATTTACTATCCGACCGTAACGCGCGAACCGTACGAAAATCGCGGCCGTCTCACCGACCTGATCGACAGCGGGAAACTGTTTGACGACATCGGCTTGCCAGCGCTCGATCCGACTCGCGACCGCGCCATGATTTGCGGCGGGCCGAGCATGTTGAAAGATATGGCTTCGTTACTTGACGCTCGCGGCTTCAAGATTTCGCCGCATATTGGCGTGGCTGGTGACTACGTGATCGAACGGGCGTTTGTCGAGAAATAAAACTTACCCCCCGTTTTGGAAACGGGGCGGCTCGCTGCCGGTTTATGACGAAAAGATGATGTTCTCGCTGGCATCCAACTAGCGCATGGTACGTAGGTATTCGCGCAACGATCGCCGGAAGAGTTTAAAGCTCGCCTTAACACCAGTCTGAGCGTTGACCTTATTTCGGTACAACTCCGGGTGGACGACATCAAGAGGCATTCGCGAAGAATCGCCGGCGGCGGCAACTCGAATATTTCCGGATAACTGGCGCGTCGAAAATAACAAAATGTTTTGCCGATACCAAAACGGAATTTTATTATCGTTCCAAATCTTTGCACGGATAAAATCGTGCGCAACATAATCTCGCGCAGCAAACAGCTCGACCCAATATTGCGGCCACTGCTCGTTGACGTGATTGGAGCCACCCTGAAAAGGAATTGCAGCGGAAAAAAGCACGAAATCGGACAACTCCGTTAACGCGGTCACAAATTCCGCTGCCCGATCAGACGTCAGATGCTCGGCGACTTCGAGCGCAATTGCCAAGCCATAGCGTTGCGGCAACTTTACCATCACCTTGCCCAAATCAACCTGGCTAAAGCTAGTCTTTGGAATGACAAGAAGATCCCTATCGACCCAGTCGCCGTCAACTCCCTGAACATTGCTTACGCCTTTTTCTAGCAGCACGGATAACCACGTACCGACACCGCATCCAACATCCACGGCCGAATCGATCGCTGGAATATGCTGCAAAACAATAGAAAGAATAGAATTTGCCGAGTGAACTGTCTTCTCGTGCCGGTTGTTGTAGAAGTCCTGAGAATAGGCCTGCATTTGCTCCTCGTTCGGCGGAAAAATTTAAATGGTATCACCCCCACGGAGATTTTCTTGCCGGTATCGCTTTACACCCGTTTGCCTCATCCTTACTTTCACTTGACAGCTTAATCGTCACCAGACTAACCTCACTGAAACATTCGCCCCATGACGGCGCACAAATCATTCCGAGGAGAATCTTAGCGTGTCCGATTTCACCGAAAATAATCTCACCGATGCGGTATTGGCTCGCCTAGATGGCGCCTTGAACCCGCGTTTCAAGCAAATCATGTCCAGCTTGATTCGCCATACGCATGACTTCGTGCGCGACGTGGAATTGACGGAGGCAGAGTGGTTCGAGGCGATCAAATTTTTAACGGCGACAGGCCAGCAATGCGACGACAAACGGCAAGAATTTATTCTGCTGTCGGATACGCTCGGCGTGTCGATGCTAGTCGATGCGATCAATCATCGCACGCCCGGTGGCGCGACGGAATCGACAGTGTTTGGCCCGTTCTACGTCAACGGCAGTCCGAGTTTGCCGAAGTGGGCGAATGTGTCGGCGGGTGTGGCGGGCGAGCCGACCTATGTGTCCGGCCAAGTGCGAAGCGTCGACGGCAAGCCGATTGCGGGCGCACAGTTGGATCTGTGGCAAACCGACGGCGAAGGTCTTTACGACGTGCAATTGCCTGATCTAAAAGGCATGCAGGCGCGCGCAAAAGTGACGACGGACGCTGAAGGGAACTATGGTTTTCGCACGGTCAAGCCGGTCAGTTATCCCATTCCCACGGACGGGCCGGTTGGCAAAATGCTGAACGGCATGGGTCGCCACCCGTATCGTCCGGCGCATATTCACGCGATTGTTTCCGCGTCGGGTTTTGAGCC
>JANNFT010000353.1:0-2729 GCA_031380185.1 Pseudomonadota bacterium | reverse complement strand
ACCAGGTTCTCGGCTTCCACCATCACATCACCGACCGGCCGGCTAACCAAATCGCCGCGCATGCTCGGAATAATGCAGAAGGTGCAGCGATGGTTGCAGCCTTCGGAAATCTTAAGGTAGGCGTAATGCTTCGGTGTGAGCTTGATACCCTGCGGCGGCACGAGATCGACGAAGGGCTCGTGGCGCTTGGGCAAATGCGCGTGAACATGGCGCATGACCTCGTCCTTGGCGTGGGGCCCGGTCACGGCCAGCACTTTCGGATGGGTTTTTTGAACGATGTCGCCTTTGGCGCCCAAACAGCCGGTGACAATCACCTTGCCGTTTTCGTTAAGCGCCTCACCGATGGCGTCCAGAGATTCCGCGACAGCCGAATCGATAAAGCCGCAGGTATTGACGATGACCAAATCCGCATCGGCGTAGGAATTCACGGTCAGGTAACCCTCTGCGCGAAGTTGCGTCAGGATTTGCTCGGAATCAACCAACGCCTTAGGGCAGCCGAGAGAAACGAAACCAATTTGCGGCGCCTTCGCTGCCGAAGAAATCTTCGCCATTGTGAATTTTTACTTCGCGCCGCCGCGACGAGATTTGCCGGATGGCGTAGCGGGCTCGTCTTTCGGCGCCGGGCTGGTTTCGGGTTCCGTTTTCGCCTCAAAGGGCGACAGATTGCCAAACATACCGCGTGCTTGTTTTTGCATCTTCGCCTGCATATCTACGAACATGTTGGCGCTCTGTTCCAAATAATTGCCCATCATGCCTTGCATGATCGGTCCCTGCGCTTTAAAGAATTGCGCCCAAATTTCCGGCGTTAAACCCGCGGCGTTACCGTAAACCACGCGCGCTTGATCTTGCAGTTTTTGCTGCACATCGATGAAGGAATGCACGCCGCGTTCTAAAAACGTTCCCATCACGCCCTGCATGGCATTGCCGTAACAACGAATCATGTGAGCCAGCATTTCGCTGGTAAAGAGCGGCTGACCGCCCGCCTCTTCTTCCAGAATAATTTGCAATAGGATGCTGCGGGTAATATCTTCGCTGGTTTTGGCGTCCAAAACTTCCAAAACGATGTTGCCAAGCACCAAATCTTTTACTTCGGTAAGCGTGATGTAAGCGCTGGTCTTGGTGTCGTACAGTCGCCGATTCGGGTATTTTTTGATTACACGCTTGCTGTCCGGCATTACCGCTCCAAAATGTTGGTGCATGACACAATTTTTAACTATTGAATTATATCATCTGTGGCGCCATTTAATCTAAGGCATTGATGGGCTTGGGTTCGTTGTGAAAACGCAACACTTAATGAATATATTGCGATGCAACAAAAAAAGCTTGACATGGGTTCGAGACATCCCCATAATTTGAATTGTTGCAGCGCAATATAGCGCTGTTAGGCACCCAGGATATTTTAACTTAAGGAGTTTCAAATGTTTGTTGCCCCAGATCAATTTGCCGATGTCCATAAATCGACTATCGACGCAGCACTGAAGTTTGCCAAAGTCTCTTTCGATGCCGCTGAACGCTTAATTGGCCTGCAGTTGGCCGTTGGCCGCGATGCTCTGGCCGAGAGCGCCAAAAACGCTACGTTGCTGACCGAAGTGCGCGATGCGCAAGATCTTACCACCTTGCGCGGAAAATTCGCCGAAGCCTCCACCGACAAGTGGACCGATTATTCCAAAGCCGTTTACGAGGTTGCGCAGCAGACCCAGGCACAATGGTCGAATCTGTTCGAAGCACAAGTGTCCGAAATCAACAAGAACGTTTCCGTCGCTCTGGACAAAGTTGCAAAAACCTCGCCGGCCGGCGCCGACGTTGCGATCGCCGCGATCAAATCGTCGATCACCGCCGCCAGTGCCGCGTTCGACAGCATGACCAAAGCGGCTAAGCAAGTTGCAACCATGACCGACGCAAATGTTAAAGCAGCAGCAAATGCAACCCATGCCGCAGTAAAGTCTTCCAAGAAGTAAGACTTTACCAGCAAAAGCTCCTCCTCCTTTGCTTTAATGGTTCCCATTAAGTAAAGGTTTACGCCCCTGGGGTAACCCTGGGGCGTACTTTTTTGTGCGCTCGGTTGCCTCGCCAGACGCATGTATCTGGCGTAGCCCCTGGAAACAGTCGGCGAATGCCTGTAGTCTGCGCGCTCATGTTTTCACTTTTCTCCAACTGGCGGCGCAAACGCATTCTCGATCGATCGAGCATCGACAACGCACTATGGAATCGGTTGGTCGGCGACGCGAGTTATTTAAGCGGCTTGTCGCAAGACGATTTAAGGCGCTTGCACGACGACGTCCGCGTATTCCTGCACGATAAAGAATTCAGCGGCGCTCACGAATTAGAAATCAGCGATGACATGATCGTCAGTATCGCGCTGCAAGCCTGCTTGATGACGTTGAATATCGGCGTCAATCACTACGATGGCTGGCGCGGCATTATCATTTATCCCGACGAATTCGTTCCCAATCACCAATATGTCGACGCGGCCGGCGTGGTCCACACCGACCGCCGCCCGATGACCGGCATGGCGCGCAGCGATGGTCCGGTGATCTTGTCGTGGGCCGATACGAAAACGGCATTCGCCAGCGACGGCGTGAACGTGGTGATACACGAATTCGCCCATAAACTCGATATGCAAAATGGCGACGCCAATGGTTTCCCGCCACTGCAAAAAGGCATGAGCCCGCGTGCCTGGGCGCAGAGTTTTGGCGCGGCATATGCGGATTTTTGCAAGCGCGTAGACG
>JANNFT010000337.1:0-2622 GCA_031380185.1 Pseudomonadota bacterium | reverse complement strand
GCAACTACCTAACAACTGGATCCTGGGCCAGATCGGCGGCATCGCGGTTGATTCCCACGATCACATCTGGGTCTATCAGCGACCGCGCACGCTGACCGACGACGAACGCGGCGCGGCGCTCAATCCGACCGTCTCTAAGTGCTGCCTGCCTGCGCCACCGATTATGCAATTCGAACAGGACGGTAACCTGTTGCAAGCGTGGAGCGGCGTGGGCGCCGGCCGCGATTTCCCAAACAGCGAGCACGGCATCTTCGTCGATAAACAGGATCGCATTTGGATCGCCGGCAACGACAAAGACAGCGATCACATGGTGCTACAGTTCACCGGTGATGGTAAGTTTGTCATGCAAATCGGCAAAGGCGGCAAGACCGAAGGCAGCAACAGCCATCAGTATCTCGGACGTCCGGCAATGGCCGTGGTCGACGATGCCGCAGACGAACTTTACGTCGCCGACGGTTACAAGAACAAACGCGTCGTCGTGTTCGACGCCAAAACCGGTGAATACCGTCGCCACTGGGGCGCATACGGCGCCAAGCCGGAAGATACCGACCTCGGCGCCTACGATCCCAGCGCACCACGCGCGATGCAGTTTCGCAACCCGGTGCATTGCGTACGGATTGCGCGTGAAGGACTCGTGTACGTCTGCGACCGTGTGAACAATCGAATTCAAGTGTTTCAAAAAGACGGCACGTTCGTCAAAGAATTTCTCGTCGAGCCCGCTACGCGGGGCGCCGGCTCGGCGTGGGACATCGCGCTATCGCATGATGCGGAACAAATGTATCTATTTGTCGCCGACGGCACTAACAACGAAATTCACATTGTCGTGCGCGAGACCGGCGAGAAACTCGGCAGCTTCGGCCACGCCGGCCGCGGCGCAGGCCAGTTCCACTGGGTGCATGCGCTGGCGATCGATTCAAAAGGAAATCTATATACCGGCGATGTGGATACCGGTAAACGCGTACAAAAGTTTACTCGACTGCCTGATTAATTCGCGCAGCTCGATATGGAATAACGCGCGACACAAATCGACAAATACCCAATCGATGACGAAAATTGCGGCACATTTCAAATTTCCCTACTCCACCTTGAGCCGGTTGGTGAAGACTTATGAAGCGGCTCAAAAAGAATGGAATGTGATTATGAAAAACCTGACCCGGTGCATCCTACATGATCTGGTTGACGACGCCGCCGTCGACTCGTAGTGCCTCGCCGTTTGTGGCTGACGAGCCCACACCGCACAGGTAAACGGCCAGGTTGGCGACTTCTTCGGGCGCGGCCAGGCGTTTTAGCAGCGACGTTGGGCGTCGCGTGATAAACAAGTCGGCTTCGATTTCCGCGATGCTCTTGCCGGTTGTTGCGGCGGTCTCGGCGCGGATGCGATCAGAAGTTTCGGTGCGAGTCGGGCCGGGCAGGATCGAGTTTACCGTGACGCCGCTGCCGGCCAACTCGATTGCCAATCCGCGCGCAATGCTGAGCTGCGCGGTCTTGGTTACACCGTAGTGGATCATCTCGCGCGGAATGTGTAAAGCTGACTCACTAGAGACAAATAAAATGCGGCCCCAGCCTTGCTTCACCATTCCCGGCGCGTAATGACGCGAAAAACGAATGCCGCTCATGACATTGATATCAAATAGCCGCTGCCAGTCTGCGTCCGGGATATCAAAAAACGCTTTGCGCTCGTAGATTCCAAGATTATTGATCAGGATCGCGATGTCCCCGACACGAGCAAACACAATTTCCGCGCCGGCCGCAGTAGCGCAATCGGCCGCGACGCCATCGACTTGTGCGCTGGGTAGCGCCGCGCGCAAGCGTGCAAGCGCGCCATCAACACTTGCTTGCGCGCGTCCGGTGATCGTTACATGAGCGCCCTCGGCCGCTAAACCTTTTGCAATGGCAAAGCCGATACCGCCGGTCGAGCCGGTCACTAAAACTTTACGCTCGCTTAATTGGAGATCCATACAGTGTTCCTTCGGGAATAATCAACAGCCGGCATAACGCCGGCGCATCAAGGTAGCGCTGCTCGGTTCATCGGCGCCAATATATCGCGTGTTGTTTTGGGGTTCGTGCCTCATCCCAACCTACAGGTTGCTCGAAGAACCGCTCTGTGCTTGGGTTGTGGCATGGCATGCTGCAAGAATAAATATCTATGCGCATCCCCAGGCATCTATTTTTCGAAACACCGCCGTACGTTACAGAGCGTTACTCCTGGGCGCGCCGTTGCGAATTGATCAATCGGACTTCGGCATTTGCGAGTAGTCCTCGCCGCCCCAGTCGGGCTGTTCTTTGAGTCCAAAAAAATTCAGTTCGATGGTGAGCCCATCCGGATCTTTAGTAAACATCTGGAACAGACCGAAGTCTGGCAGTTTGCGCGAACGATAATCGAGTTTCATCGCATCCAGGCGATCGCGGAACTCAGCGGGTTCTTGCGCCAGAAAGGCGACGTGATCCACCACCCCTGAATTGGTCAGCGCTGCGTCCGGCGGCGTGCCGATGTAATACAGATCCGAATGGGCTATGCCGTGCTGCCCCATGTGAATTTGAACCTTGCCGTTTACGCCAAGCCAGTAACCGCGAAACGGAAACGGCGGTCGCGGCATGATCTCGAAGCCGAGTGCTTGGCAA
>JANNFT010000316.1:0-14882 GCA_031380185.1 Pseudomonadota bacterium | reverse complement strand
TCGAGATCATCTTGATCGGGCGCCCAACCGAAAGTGGTTTGCCGGGCGTTGGCGCGGCCGCGGACGCGATCGACGATCCATTTCAGCACGCGCATGTTTTCACCGAAACCGGGCCAAATAAATTTGCCGTCGTCGTCGGTGCGAAACCAGTTAACGGAAAAAATTCGCGGCGGCTCTTTGACCTTGCTGCCCATGTTGAGCCAATGCTGGAAGTAGTCGCCCATGTGATAGCCGCAAAATGGCAGCATCGCAAATGGATCGCGGCGCACTTCGCCGGTCTTGCCGGCGGCTGCAGCGGTAGTTTCCGAACCCATGGTGGCGGCCATATACACGCCATGGTTCCAGTTGAACGCCTCCAGAGCAAGCGGCACCGCGGTGCTGCGCCGGCCGCCGAAAATAAATGCGCTGATCGGCACGCCCTGGGCGGCTTGCCAATTCGGATCGAGGGATGGACATTGGCTCGCCGGCACGGTGAAGCGCGCATTCGGGTGCGCGGCTTTGCGCCCGGATTCTTTGGCGATTTGCGGCGTCCACTTTTGCCCTTGCCAATCGATCAACTCCGCCGGCGGAATCTTGCTCATGCCTTCCCACCAGACATCGCCATCAGGCGTAAGCGCGACATTGGTGAAGATGCAATTTTCTTTTAGCGTCGCCATTGCATTCGGATTGGATTGCGCCGAGGTGCCGGGCGCGACGCCGAAGTAACCGGCTTCCGGATTGATCGCATAAAACTTTCCGTCGGGTCCGGGCTTGATCCAAGCGATATCGTCGCCGACGGTTGTCACTTTCCAGCCCTTGAATGCCGCGGGTGGAATCAACATGGCGAAATTGGTTTTACCGCAGGCGCTCGGAAACGCAGCGGCGACATAGCTTTTCTCACCTTGAGGCGATTCGACGCCGAGAATCAACATATGCTCAGCAAGCCAACCTTGATCACGGCCCATGGTGGAGGCGATGCGTAGCGCGAAGCATTTTTTTCCGAGCAACGCATTGCCGCCATAGCCGGAACCGAAGGACCAAATTGCGCGCTCTTCGGGAAAATGCACGATGTATTTTTGTTGTTTATTGCACGGCCACGGAACATCTTTTTCCCCGCGTTTCAACGGTGCGCCGACGGAGTGTAAGCAAGGAACGAATTCGCCGTGCTCGCCCAACACATCCAGCGCCGCTTTACCCATGCGAGTCATGATCCGCATGCTCACCGCAACATAGGGCGAATCGGAAATCTCCACACCGATGTGCGAGATCGGTCCACCAAGAGGGCCCATGCTGAAGGGAACGATGAACATGGTCCGGCCGCGCATACAGCCTTCGAACAGTTTGTTCAAAGTCGCCTTCATTTCCGCCGGATCGGTCCAATTATTAGTGGGGCCGGCGTCGTCTTTGTTGCGCGAACAAATGAAGGTGCGATCTTCGACTCGCGCAACATCGGAAGGATCAGAACGCGATAAAAAACTATTCGGACGAAGCGCAGGGTTAAGTTTAATGAACGCGCCCGTCGCTACTAATTCTGCGCATAAACGCTGGTATTCCGATTCGGAACCGTCGCACCAATAAACGCGATCAGGCTTACACAGTGCGGCCACATCCGTTACCCAGGCGATTAGGTTTTTGTTTTTTACGTATGCGGGCAGCGAAGAATGCGGGGACGTAGCGGGCACGGCACTCATTAAATTTTCCTATGAATCAGAAAAGTAACCGGATTATTGGAATGCTTGAAAAGTTATTCTACATCTTGGGATTAAGCGTGTGAATCGAAAGGAAAAACAAGCCGCTAGGTGGCTTCGCCTTGTATATCCGCGATCACGGAGTCGATCAATCGCCTGGAAATGCTGATTTTACTCGGCAGCCGTGGCAAGGAGTCCAAACCGAACCAACGTGCGTCCTCAATTTCGCTTGGATCGGGCGTGATTTCGCCGTCCAAATAATCCGAGGTGAATGCAATCATTAGTGAATGGGGAAACGGCCACGGCTGACTGGCGAAATAATGAACGTTTTTGACTCGCAGCCCAACCTCTTCTTTGACTTCACGGGTGATAGTCTGCTCCAAGCTTTCACCAGGGTCGACAAATCCCGCCAATGCGCTGTACATTCCGGGCGGAAAATGCGGTGAGCGCGCCAACAGCAGTTGCTGCTCGCGTCTAACCAGAGCCATTACCGCCGGCGCAAGCCGCGGATAACTGACCAGTCCGCAACTTGGACATTCGCGCGCACGTTCGTTTGGCTTTATATTGGTAGGCGCCGCACAGGCGCCGCAATACTGATGTGAGCGATCCCAATTCAGAATCTGAATCGCACGACCGGCCAGCGCAAAGTGGTCATCCGGAACGCGCCCGTAAATCTCACGCAGGCCCAATAGCGACGCGCCTTCCGGCGGAGTATCGCCATCCGGCAATTCGACACAATAACAGGGTTGATCCAGCAAATGCCCTAAGTAATGCTGCCTTAACCGATCGAGTTGCAACTGTGGCAACGCGCTGGTTTCCGGTACCGATAGTGTTGCTTCACTTTCGAATACCAGTAGCTTGCTTGCCTGAAACACAAACCACAGCGGTGTTCCGTTCGGAATATCTTTCATTGCCACACGCGGCATGAACGCGTCCGGCATGGAAAATGGCAATGGGCTTTGCTCGATAAATAACAAATTCATCCGCGACTAAATCGCGTCCTCGTTGGTTTCGCCAGTACGAATTCGTACGACGTGTCCTACGTCGGTAATAAATATTTTTCCGTCACCAATCTTGCCCGTGTGTGCCGCTTTAACGATCGCTTCAACTGCCTTCTCCTGGAGACTGCTGGGAATCACCACCTCAATCTTCACTTTTGGCAAAAAATCAACAACGTATTCGGCGCCGCGATAGAGCTCGGTATGGCCTTTTTGCCGACCGAATCCTTTCACTTCCGTAACCGTGAGACCCGACACACCGATCTCCGACAACGCCTCGCGAACCTCGTCTAGCTTAAAGGGCTTGATCACTGCTTCAATTTTTTTCATGGTAAATCTCCCACTCAGATGTCTTGATACTTAGATGTTATCGGATAACGCCAATCCTTGCCAAATCCACGCTCAGTGATGCGCACGCCGATTGGCGCTTGGCGGCGCTTGTATTCATTGCGCTTGATCAGCTTCACCACTCGCTCAACGTCCTCGCGCCGGAAGCCCTGGTCGATGATTTCCTGCGGGCTTCGATTGCGTTCCATATAAGCTTCCATGATGGCATCGAGAATATCGTAGGGCGGCAGGCTGTCCTGATCCTTCTGGTCCGGCCGCAGTTCGGCGCTGGGCGGACGAACGATCACGCGCTCCGGAATGGCGGCGCCGAGACTATTGCGATAATGACACAGGCGATAAACTAAGGTCTTGCTAATGTCTTTGATGACGGCAAATCCACCGGCCATATCGCCATATAAGGTTGAATAACCCACTGCCATTTCACTCTTATTGCCGGTGGTAAGCACAATGGCGCCGAATTTATTCGATAGGGCCATCAGTAGCGTGCCGCGTATCCGCGCTTGCAGATTTTCTTCCGTAGTATCGATCTGCGTATCCTTGAATTCAGGCGCCAATGTAGCAAGAAAGCTATCGAATACGGGCATAATTGGGATAACGCTGTATTTAACTCCGAGGCCATCAGCCATAGACCGTGCATCTTCCAGGCTGATGCCAGCGGTATACTGCGAGGGCATCATCACGGCATGGACTTTGTCAGCGCCTAGCGCATCAACCGCGATGCAGAGCGTCAATGCGGAATCGATGCCACCGGAAAGTCCAAGCAGCACGCCGGGAAATCCGTTCTTGCCAATGTAGTCGCTGACGCCCAGGCATAAGGCATCATAAACGCTAGCTTCGATGCTGCGATCCGGCGTAATCGCCGACTTAATGAGATCGCCATCGTGATATTCGATGCATGCGACTTGTTCCTCGAACTCCGCCAGTTGCAAAACAATTTCGCCGCGCCGGTTCAGCGCGAATGACGCGCCATCGAATACCAACTCGTCCTGCCCGCCGACCATATCGGTGTAGACGATCGGGAGTCCGCATTCGGCCACGCGATCGCGCATTACCTGATGACGTGTGCGCTGCTTATTTATGTGGTAGGGCGACGCGTTGAGCACGACCAATAATTCAGCGCCCGCATCCCGCGCGGCGCTCGCTGTCCCGGGTAGCCAAACGTCTTCGCAAATATTGACGCCAATCTTGACGCCATCGAGTTCGAATACGCAGGGTCGATTAGAAGGCTCGAAATAGCGTTCCTCATCGAACACGCTGTAATTGGGCAGGCGATATTTGCGATAGATATGTGTAATTTTCCCATCGCGCAAGACGGCCGCCGCGTTATACACGAGCGCGCCTTCTTGCAGAGGAAATCCGACGATTGTCGCGATGCCCGGTAAATTTTCGGCGAGGTCCTGCAAGGCCGTGGCACAGGCCCGATTGAACGCGCCGCGCAACACCAAGTCCTCGGGCGGGTAACCGGACAACGCGAGTTCTGGCGTCACAACCAGCGACGCTCCTTGAGTACGGGCCGTAGTAGCTGCGGCCAAAATGCGCCGCGAATTCCCTTCCAAGTCACCTACGGTACAATTGATTTGGGCGACGGCAATTTGCATAAAAATGAATTTAGCTTTGAAGAGCTAAATCATAGCATCTAGTCCAATCGCTTCCCCAACATCAAGGCACACGTTGACGTTCGATCGAATCCAAATTCTCGAAAAACTTGCCGACGTCGACGCCATCGCCTGGAATGCGTTGGCGGGCAACGATCCGTTCCTCCGGCACGAATTTCTCAACGGCCTCGAAACATCACGCTGCGTTTGCACCGAAACGGGCTGGGAGCCTCGCCATATATTGCTTTGGCGGGACTCATCATTAATCGGCGCGATGCCGCTTTATGTGAAGCACCACTCATATGGCGAATACATTTTTGACTGGGCTTGGGCTGAAGCCTATCAGCGCCATGGTCTGAACTATTATCCAAAGTTGTCTTCGGCCATTCCGTTCACCCCAGTCTCCGGAGCGCGGCTACTAAGCGATAGCCCTGCGACGCGGGCGCGACTTGCCGAGGCCGCGCTGTCGTTAGCTGAGGAATTGAAGGTTTCTTCTTTGCATATTCTTTACCCGATTCAGTCGCAAGCGGAAGAATTGGAGGGTCTGGGCTACAAACTACGGAACAGCACACAATTTCATTGGCGCAATCGCGATTACAGCTCTTTCGATGCTTTTCTCGCGGAGATGAGCCAAGACAAACGCAAGAAAATCAGGCAAGAGCGGCGAAAGATAGCTGAAAAAAATATTCGATTCGTGACGTTGGAAGGCCTAGCAATCAGTCGCGCTGACTGGCAGTTTTTCAATCGATGTTATCGAACGACTTACCAGCAACACTATTCCTCTCCCTACCTTAATTTGGACTTTTTCTTAAGTCTTGGGCGCGATATGCCGGAAAATATTGTCATGTTCAAGGCGATAATGAACGATCGGCCAATTGCGGTCGCCTTAAGCTTCAGAAATGACACGCGTCTTTTTGGGCGCTATTGGGGCAGCGACATCTACGTTCCCGGCCTGCATTTCGAAACCTGTTATTACCAGGGAATTTCTTATTGCATTGAGAATCGGCTAGAAATCTTCGAAGGTGGCGTCCAAGGCGAACATAAGTTGTCTCGAGGCCTATTGCCCGTAAACACTTTTTCCAACCATTGGCTTGCCCATCCACAATTTTCCGCCGCGATCGCCAGTTATTTGGAACGGGAATCAGCGAGCGTCGAACGCTATGTCGACGAATTGAGCGAATTGGCGCCGTTTAAGAAAGTCGATAAAAAAAATGCTGCCCAAAGCGAACCATAGGCAGCGAGTGTCCTTAGCAATTTATCGTTATTCTTATCCTTGCGAGGCGTGCTCCCCTCGAGTTCTTCTGATTACGGTCTTTGTAGTGCAGCGGCGCCGCTAATTCCTTTTTCATTTGCCTGTACACCGTAGGACGTAATAACGCCCTGGGCTTGAGAGCCGACAAATGCGCCTTTGGCAAAACCGTTGGCGGTAGACGTAATCGGGCCGCTGGCTTCGCTGGGTTGGCATCCGGTGCAAGTGCCATTTAGCCGCAGTCCATTGTTGCTGTTTAGAAATTCACTAAATGTTCCGTTTCCCCTGGCCTCCCATAATCGGCCGGAGTTGTTCGCGGAGACTGTGTAATCAGTAATTTTTTGAGTTGCGAAATTTACATTCGCCGAAAGTTTGGTTAAATCACCGACACGTCCCATTTCGTCTGTTGGACGAGTCGCATTAACGAGGTTGTACGTTCCTGAAATCGGTAGGGCTGCGAGTTCGCTTGATGTTGTAAGTCGAACGGCATTGATCACGTGGAGGCTACCCGTCGTGTCTTTGCCTTCAATTGAATATCCTTTATCCCACCGGCCCCAGTTCACCGCAAGAGCCGCATTGGAACCCGATTCAATTGAGCTCGCCGAACTCGTCGCGAATTGCAGATTCCGAGTTTGCTCGGTTTGCGTGAAGCCGTTGCCCTCTACACGCGTATAAGCACTCAATGTCGCTGTAGTCGCAAGCGCAATGGGGGGTAACGGTGCAATGATATTCGCGGCGCTAAGGTTGGTTCCGGAATCAGTGAAGATGGGTCGCGCGAGATCGGTCGGTGCGGAACTACCAAAATCAGAGCGCAAACTTAAAGAATTAGCATTCGCAATGGAATTCCCACCCGGCGCCGCAGCAAGCGCCGCGTTGCTACCCGACCCATTGGTGGAAAATTGGTTATAGAAGGCAGGCAAGGACGGCAGAATCGTCGGAACTGCGAACTCGTCTTCGGCATATCCAACCGAATTCGGTTTGATTACCACCAAACCGCCTTGAGTTTCGATGTAGGTTTCGCCAACATTTACTTTGTCATAGGTGCCCGGCGGAGCGTTGAGGTACTCAATATCTGATTTCTTTGGGATATAGGCTGGCTCGTGATCGGTGCCGCGTACGCCAATGCTTGCGGTCGGTGTCTGAATCAAATAATTCTGTTTATTGGTTTTTCCGATTTGGCCGGTGATCGCGCGAACACTGCCTTGATCGAGTTTGTAGGTTGCGCGTTCGTTGCCATCTTCTTTGCCATTAAATCTGTAGGTTGTAATGGTAAAGCGGGTATTCGGACGTACGACAATGGTTCCGCCGTCGTCCATTTTTAGTTGGGCTAACCCCGGCATCCCGGACAGAATCATATCGCCTTCGTTGATTTCCATCCCTTTTAGGGCCGCACGTATTTCGCCCGACGGCGATTTAATGCGAACATCGCCATTAACAAACTGAATTCTGCCCGACGCCGCAAACCCCACGGTCGAGAACGCCATCATCAACGCTCCAGCGAGAGGTAGTAGCCACCAAGTCTTACGATTTTCTGATTGCATAGCAGGTTTCCAGTTCAATGTAATCCTACAATTTCAGCGAATGCGCCTGGCCCTTGACGTTCATGTAAAGGTAGACGGCAGTTTATAGAAAACCAACCGGTATTTCTCGCCTGTAACACTCTTTAACAAAAGCCATCGCTTTAACGCCAATCACGCCGCAAAGTCACAGATATTTCGCGCCGAATAAAGCTATACAAACCTATGTTTGAGTCATGACGAGTAACATTGATCTGTGGGCGCACAGACCAGCTATCCCACAACAAATAGTTCGCCCCTACGCTCCAGTCAAAATGCTTGTCTTCGCGGACTTTTTGCTGACTGATGTCAAAGCCGTCGTAGTCGGCGAATGCCAACCCCAGCGTCGAGTAAACTGCCCACCTCGCGCCAATTCCCCATTGGCCACCGGCACGAACACCATAAAAGTCCTTGGCGCCCGATGGGTTGTCGTTCGGATCGGTTTCCTTACCCTGGTAAAGCCCGGCGAAGCCTAGTCCTTGCTTGTTCGTCCCAAACAAACGCAGCCAACTGAAGCCAATAACCGTTTGATCGGTATCGAACACACTCAACTCACGTTGCGGGTACGACAGGCGATTGAACTGCACAATGCTTTGGAACTGGTTAACTTCGTTGACATTGACACGCCACTGAACCGCGCCGCCCGTTAGATTTCGGTAATTGCGCTGCTCAAGGTAAGTCTTACCAAAAACTAACGAAAATTCTAATTCGTGATTGGTCAATGTGAAAATGCTTCCCAATCGCAAGTCGGCAGCGGACCGATCGAATTGTGAGGCTTGGAAATTGCGTCGCAGATCCATATCCAGTCCGGCATATAGGGCCACGTTCTCGTTGGCGCGATGATTAAATTGAATACGCCCACTCAATCCGAGATAGTTGCTTGGCGTCTCGATACTATTGGGATCGAGCAACACAGTTTGGCCGAATATTGGAATAAATTGTTCCGCATCTCTCGGTGCACCGTTGACGTTGCTGTCGCGTCCAAATGATATGCCGAAAAACCCACCCCAGGAGGTCTTCGCGACTTGCCTGAGCTGCTCGATCCCCGCAATAAAGCCTTCGACTTGACGCTTCACGGCATCCGGTGGGTTTAGTTTCATGACGGCGTCGAATTCCTCTTTCGCTTGCAGCATATTACCCAACAGCATATAAGCACGCCCCATATCGATTCGTGCGCCGGCGAAGTTGGGATTTACTGCGAGAACCCGCTCAAACGCCAATGTTGCCTTGTCAGGTTTACCCGCTTCGATTGCTGCGATTCCCAACAGATAGTCGAACTCAACGTCACCGGACCCTTCGAATTCAGTTTCCATGAGAGCTTCGTAGGCAGCGATAGGCTGGCCATTCTGCAATACCTGCCGCGCATCCGCCATGACCGCCTTCAAATCACGAACCGGAGTAGCCACTCGCGGTGCGGGGAGTGGTTCGATAGCAACGACAAACAACGCAGGTCGCGACGCCAATTGCGGATCGAACGCCGGACGTTTACGCCTTTTAGAAAGCCTTTCTTCAACGATTTTCAGATTAGCTCGCGCCTCTTGAATCAGGCCCGGATTGCTAGTCGTTGCCATTACTTTATTGAATTGATATTTGGCTTGTTCGTCATTCGAAAGGGATTGATACAGCTTCGCTAATTCCATGCGGGCTTCAACAGCATTTCTGTCCAAGTTGAGCAGACGCTCCAGCGCCAGTGTTGCTTCGTTCTGTGCGCCAATTCCAGCCGCGGCTTGCGCGAGCACCTTATCGAATTCTGCGATACCAACGTACAGATCCTCATCGTTCTTCAGCAAAGTATAAGCACGCTGCGCTTGACCATTCTCCAAGAGCATTTGTGCTTCGCTGAACAATTCAATATCGGTGGCGAAGGCGTAGTTAGAAGCTAGCGCAAGTAAAAATCCGGCCTTAACAACCCTAAGTTTGGCCGAAATTCGAATCAAAATTTCGCTCTCACTTGGGACTGAACCGCAGAACTGGCGCCGGTCACGGCGGCTGCGGTAATGTTCCAGGCGACCGAGCCGGCGACAATATTCGCTAGCTCAGATAGCGCCATGTAAACGCTGGGACGAGTAGCCCGCGTTACGCCGGACGCGATTGCAGCAGAAGAAGTCCGGCCATTGGCGAGGCCGTATCGATACTCGCTCGTGGCAATGGCAAGCCCGCGAGCCGCACTGGTATTGCCTCCTGGCAGGGTCAATTTCAATCTCATTTTCTATGATCCCGACGACCCATCTATCGCTAGATCCTTGTCTTGATATTCCATCGGAATGCTTTCGCTACTGGTCGGAACGAGTTCAACCCGCCGCGCCTTGGCTCGCTCAATCGCAGTTTTGCCCTCGCCCGATTCTTGCGACCCGGGCCGCACTATCAGGCGCTCCCTAGCTACGCCCGTTTCGACCAAGTAATCTTGAACCGCCTGCGCGCGTGCAATCCCAAGTTGCTCGTTTTCGTCTAGTTTTGACAGATCATCCGCATAACCTCGCAGGTCTAACACGATCGTCGGATTGGCCCGTAGCACATAGGAAACCTGCTCTAACACCAACGCGCTGACGTCACTTAATTCAGCGCTTTCATTTCGGAAATGTACGCGATCCGGAATACTTTGAATCGAAATCGGATCTATCGTCTTGCCCGCTGTTGGCGGCGCCGCAGCCACGTCATCGGCAGATTTTTTCTCGACCGGGAGTTGTTCTTTCTCAGGGATTGGCTTCGGTTCTGCGCAGGCTTTCAGCTTCGCCTCCGCGTCGCGAGAGAATCGCTCGGCGCGGCGCACAAACGGTCGTGCCGCGCGCCAACCCATATCGCGGTCAGCACGACCGGCCGCGATTAGCGCCACTTCCATTCGCGCCGTCTGCCACGTTGCACAGCGAAATTCGACATCACGCTTAAACCCTTCCGCCTTGCGCCACAGGTCATCCCGCAATTTAGTCGATGATCGAATCAACCGCGCATCCACTTTAACCTGGTCGCCATCACGTTCGATCGCCTCGACGACGAACCGTGCCTCGCTCAGTGCTTCGGCCGCAGCGCGACGATCTTTACGGAAATAGGACTCCCTCGCAAAGTCAATCCACGCTTGCGCCAGTGCGATCGGATAGGCATCAAGCACGCTGCCTTGCGCAACAAGATTCTTCAACCGGCGTTGTATATTTTGCGTCGGATCGTCGCGGCGCACGTTACTAGATTTTTTGCTTGCTACACTTTTCGCCGACGGCTCTTCCGCCGCGGCATTGAATGACAACGCAGCGAGCGCCAGCAAGATGGCCGGGATGAGTGACATGCCGATGGAAGTGTTCAGATTCATCATCACTTTAATTTCGTGGCAAGGTGTTATTCACCTTAGAATTTTTAGCGGCGAAAAGATCCTCGTCGAACTTAAAGCGCATGCGCAAAAATGCGCCTTGATTGGTATAGTCGCCACCACTCAATTCGTCGCCTTTGAAACCGAAAAAGTTATAACCCGCCGACAACCAAAGATTCGAAGTCAACATATAACCCACCTCGACGCCGACGCCATTTTGCCGCCCCGTGGCGCCGCGACTGAACATCGTGCTGACATAGGTGCTGAGGTCCCAATGACTGCTGATGTCATAGGTGCCACGTATGCCGACCAATTGAGCGTTCGATTTATCGTTACTGCCATTCGATAAATCCGTGAGCCATTTCGCGGCGAAGCGGGCGCTGAATATCAGATCACTTCGCGGCTGATAGTTGACGTGCGTCGAAACAATCTCGACATTACGCTTGGTCTCCTGATCGATTTGCGTCGTATCGCGCTCCACTTTATGCTCGATGCGGGCAAGGCCGTTCCACACATCATCATCGGTGTCGCGATAGGCAACGCCGAATTGAAAACGTTCAAGCCATTTTTCGCCGTTTACAGCCCCCTTGTTTTTGGTGAGCGAAATGATGTTTTTGCCTAATAACGTCCAGTCTTTATTCAGATTAAATCCTAAACCGACTGTGTGCAGCAAACTGTCTGATTCCGTGCCGTAGCGTAATTCAATCCGAGCCGTACCCTTCCATAGCGGGTTGGCGGTGTATTCGACCCCAAAGGCGCCCGCGGTCGATTCATTTCCGGCAGTACCGCCAACGGCATGAACGCGCTCGAAATTGGTATTCAACACAATGCCCGGCGCAACATTCCACAGGTTACGTAGGCCAATCGCAGCTTCCGCCTCGCGGCCTGATACTGAATCGCGAACGCGATACTCGTTAAACAAATGGCCGCCCTTCATGTAATCGCTGTCGATACCAATGACCGTGGCATTTTGCGATTGATTGGCATTGAGCGAAAACGGACCGGAAAGCGTCGAGATAAATTCATGGCGCGCATATAACTTGGCACGACTTGAAATCTTATAATCGCCGCCAATAGCAACGAGCTTGCGGTCGCTATTCTCGATGTCTTGTTCGTATTCGCCAAATACGTTTGCCTTTTCCATCATTGGCACGGGCGCGCTAATTTTTCCGCGGATGCTGGTGAATTCATTCGGTGTCGTGCCGACACTGGAATCTTGCGCCGCAGTTGCGGTTTCATCGGAATGCCGCACACCGATCTCAGCGCGAATATTGTTCTCAAAAAGCCGTTCAACCGCGATCAACTGACCATCACGTTTACCGTTCGCGATAGTGTCTTCGGTATGCAGAATCTCCCCGAGAATTCGAGTCTTGTCGTCGAGCTTATAAGCCGCTTTCGCACCCGCTTCGACCCGGCCGCGACCTTGCGAGGCGCCGGGATTTTTGAATTCGTCGTCGGTTTTGCCCCAATATACAGAGGCTACCAGGCGTTCATCTTTATACTTCAGTTCTAGACGCTCACCCAAGCCTTTTTTACCATCGAAGCCTTCCGTTTGCACTACTTCGGCAACCAATAGCGTTTTGTCAGTAAGCTTGATTGCGCCATTCACGCCGATGATCTGTTTGACGTTGTTCTCTAGCGTCGCCGGAGTTTGTGGATTGCGATCGATCACGTAGACGGCGCCGATTTCAATTTTGTCCGTGACTTTCACCTGCGCATCGATCCCGGCAACCCAATACTTTTCGCCACCTTGGTCGATTTCATAAGTCACGCGAATGAAAATCGGATTGAGATTTTCATCAAGGCTTGGCACGGGCGATCGAAACAGGATGCGGCCGGTTGTCACGTCGATGCCGTAGTCAGCGAATCGCGACTGCTCGACTGACTTCAGAATAACGGCGGACTGATTGCGATCGCGCGTAATGATCTCAACACGCTCACCATTTTCCAGCAAGCCCGGCTTGGTCAAGTCGTAAGGGCCCGACGTGCCGTTACCTGCGATTTCTTCAACGACCTGGCGGGTACTATCGAGGCTTGCGAAAGTGTTAACCGTTACGCGTGCGTTTTCGTAATGATGTCTTGCGCCGGTCAAGCTGCGCACGTAGTTACCGAGCTTACGCAATTCGGACGAGGCCTGTGTGGTGAAATCGCCGAACAACAAATACGACTTCTGTTTATCGACGCGCACGTAAAAGCGGCTGGTTGATTGAGCGTCAAACCCCTTGACAGCGGAATCGCCATAGACAGGATAGAACTCGTCCGGTTGAATATCGCGGAACAGGCGTTCCTTGGTGTCCTTGTCGGAGTCGTACGCCGCAGTCAGCAAATAGTCGCCTTTTATTTTGCCCTTTAGGAAAAACGCGGCTCGCGCGCCTGCCGCGCGCTTTCCGCCATCGTTCTCGTAAGAAAATTGTTTCAACTCTTGCTCGAAGCCATCTTGTTCGCGGCTCGGCACAAGCGCGCGGGTATTCACGTTACGTAGATTCACCACACCTTCGATCACACCGGTCGCGATCAACGGGCGCAGATCCGGCATGAAATCGAGCTTTGCGTCTCCCGTGGTGATCCCAGACGTGGCGCGTATCGTTCCTTGGCCCGGCTCGCGCGGCGGTAGCAACGGAAATTCCTGTTGACCTCCTTCAATAAACACTTGCACGCCGGGTTCGGTGGTGTTGAGGTCTTCGACATCGAAATGACCGCTATCTGTTTCCAAGGTCACCGGCGTGCGAACGGTAACGGGCACGTCTTGGCTGTCGCTCAATTTGACAATGATTCGTGCCGGCGTTGCGCCGTCGGCAGGACTGCCGGACGTTGGAACAATCACTTTTACTTTTCCGAGCTTGTCCGGCGCAATTACGATGATTGAAACGTTACCGCGCGCGTTGCCGAAGCCATCGACTTGCGATGCCGTGAGGGTGTTCTTGCCACCCACAAGATTGACGCCGATATATTCCCAGACCTCGGTTTGTTTATCGAGAATAGTGCTTTTTTTGCCGACGCGTTTCTCACTGATTTCTTCGTCATTGACTTTGAGGGCAAGGGTGGCGCCGGCCATACCTTTAATGCGAATGCTCGTTTGCGCGAATGGCAATGTATCCTGATCCTTTAGGCCAACAAATCCGAGACTGTTATCGATGCTCTTCGCGAGCTTTTCGATATCGACTGCCGGCGGCGTGGCCGACTCGCTAGTTGGCGGGAGCTTCGCGCGGGTTGTGAGGCCTTCAGAAGAGGTGATCGACTCAGTCGCAACCGACTGGAACGAACTATTTGTCGTTACGCCGCCACCTATAATTCCAGTCGCGGCCAGGGCACGTGGGTCGCCGATGTTGACGGGCTGGCCATCGGCGCTCAGTTGCGTTTTTAACGCTTGCTGTGCTTCTTGGTTACCGCGTTCGGCCTTCGCGCGGCGCGCTTTAACTTGTTCAACAACTGCGTCGGAACAAGAGCCCTCGGCGAAGTTCGCTTTATGTAATTCTCCTTGCTTCACGTCGATAAAGCGGCTGCCTGGGTCACCGGCATTGCGGTTGGATAAGTCGAATAACTCCGAATCCGCCGGCATTGTAGTTTGATCTAACTTCAGAACGTGAGTTCGTGCCGATACGCCGTAAAAGCTGTACTTGCCTTCGGCGTCGGAAATCACGTAGGTGCCGTCTTCCATGTAAAGCCGAACGCCCGGAATGCCCAACTCATCGCCACTTTGGATGCGATCGTTGTTGCAATCCAAGAACACTTTGCCGATAACAAACGCCTTGTCGCTAAACACCCCTGGTTGCACGGTCACCTTCACGCTGGCGACATTTGAGCGCGTGTTACCGGCAATCGCCTGCGCACGGTTTATGCCATCGCCCTGGATCGCGCCTACTCCGGTGCGCACTCGATAAGTCAGCTTTGCGCTTTGCGCATTGGCGAGGTTGCCGATGGAAAAATGTATCGCGCCGGCCGACGGCGCCGGATCGGCGCTGGGCAGAAAAACCGGCGGACTGACATTTCCGACCGCCAACCGCGCTGAGCCCCGCACGTAGTAAAAGCCCGCCGGCAGGTTGTCACTGATAATTACGTTTTGCAGATCACTTTGGGTGCCGTTGCTGACGTTCACTTGATAATCAACAAAATCGCCTAATTCGGCTAGGTTGCGCTTCACGGTCTTTTCCACCATCAAGCCATCTTTTGG
>JANNFT010000393.1:0-8288 GCA_031380185.1 Pseudomonadota bacterium | reverse complement strand
CAAAGCGGTACTGCGCGCGGCGGAAATGGCGTTGAAGGGATTGGATTAACGGCGACCTCAGAACCGCGCAATTCGCCCTGTAGCGGCCTCGCAACACCCCTGCACGACCATGCCAGCAAGATTTCCGGGCGATGTAACGCCATGCGCCAATACCGGTGCGTCTCCCAGACAATGCCATGCCACAAGCCAATGCCCATAGGCCTCCTGGCGCATAGACAATCACAGAATCCCGCCTGAAATATTTGTCACGAATCTGTAACATTCGCTCCTTAACATCCCCATCACGTGGTAAGTCTTAACTTTTGGAGAGTGGCAAGACATGAAAAACATCAAGTTCAATTTTATCGGTATCGGTGCGTTGCTCGTCGGCACGATGGGTTTCGCGCCATTAACGGCCTCGGCGCAGGCGATAAAGATCGACGGTTCCAGCACGGTGTATCCGATTTCGGAGGCGGTTGCCGAAGAGTTCCAAGTGGTGAAAAAAGCTTCGGTCAAAGTGACTGTGGGCATCTCCGGCACCGGCGGTGGCTTCAAGAAATTCTGCCGCGACGAGACCGACATTTCCAACGCGTCACGCCCGATTCTGAAGGCGGAAATGGAAATCTGTAAGGCCGCCGGCATCGAATACATCGAACTGCCGATCGCCTACGATGCCCTCACTGTGATTGTCCACAAAGACAACGATTTCCTGAAAAGCATCACGGTCGCGGAATTGAAAAAAATGTGGGAACCCGCGGCGCAAGGCAAGATTACCAAGTGGAATCAAGTGAATGCCGCCTGGCCCGATGCGCCAATTAAATTATTCGGCGCCGGTTCCGATTCCGGCACCTTCGATTACTTTACCGAAGCGATCGTTGGCAAGGCTAAATCCAGCCGCGGCGACTACACGGCGAGCGAAGACGACAACGTATTGGTGCAAGGGGTGTCGCGCGACAAGGGTGCGATCGGCTACTTCGGCTACGCTTACTACGCCGAAAACCAGGACAAGCTGAGAGCAGTTGCCATCGTCGCCAAAGCCGGCGCAACGGCGGTTGGACCCTCCGACA
Source organism: Pseudomonadota bacterium (assembly GCA_031380185.1). GTDB lineage: Bacteria > Pseudomonadota > Gammaproteobacteria > Burkholderiales > JALYOK01 > JALYOK01. Next base: position 7,242 of record JANNFT010000393.1, on the reverse strand, counting down.
AGACCGTGGAAGACGGTAGCTATCAGCCGTTGTCGCGTCCGATCTTCATTTATGTGAAGGCGAAATCACTCGAGCGCGTGGAAGTGCAGGAGTTCGTCGCGTTCTATTTGAAGAATGTGGCCAAACTGGCCAAGGAAGTTCGCTACATCCCGCTGCCTAAGGGCATTTACGATCTCGCTGTGGAACATGTAGCGAAGAAAAAAATCGGCACGGTGTTCGGTGGTGTCGCTGAAGTCGGCGTGAAAATCGAAGATCTCATGAAACGCGAAAGCAAGCTGTAATCCAGTTGGCACAACTGTAAAAAAACCGGGGAATATCCATACCCCGGTTTTTTTTCGGAATATTCGTTAGAGTAGAATGAACGTGTCGAGCGTAATGCGGGGGGCAGCGTTGTCTGAAGTCAGTCCGGCCATGGCGGTGAGCCGCCGCCCCTGGGGAAGATTCAAAGAACGCGTGATCGAGTTGCTGTTATTGTTGGCGGCGTTGTCGTCGGTCGCCATCACCGTCGCGATCATGGTTATTCTGATCAAGGAATCCTGGACTTTTTTTCAGCACGTGCCACTGTGGGATTTTCTCACGGACACGGAGTGGACGCCGCTGTTCGACAACCCTCGCTACGGCATCATGCCGCTCATTTCCGGTACGCTAGTTTCATCGGCGGTCGCACTGTCTATCGCCATTCCAGTCGGCACTGCGATCGCGCTGTATCTCAGTGAATTCGCGCCGTTTAAAATGCGCGAGGCAGCCAAACCGGTACTCGAATTGCTCGCGGCGATTCCGACCGTGGTGTACGGCTATTTTGCCTTTCTGGTGGTCACGCCGTTGCTGCAACAACTGATACCCGGTTTACCTGGATTCAACTTGCTCAGCGCCGGTATCGTAATGGGCATCATGATCATCCCGTACGTGAGTTCGCTGTCCGAAGACGCCATGCGCGCCGTGCCGATGCACCTGCGCGAAGGCTCCTATGCGATGGGCGCGACGCGTTTTCAAACGGCATGGAAAGTGGTGACACCCGCGGCGTTTTCCGGTTTGGCCGCGTCGTATATTCTTGCGATTTCCCGTGCCGTTGGAGAGACCATGGTGGTAGCGCTTGCGGCCGGTGGCCAGCCCAATTTAACTTGGAGTCCGCTTGACCCCGCCGCGACAATGACCGCTTATATCGTCCAAGTAAGTCAGGGCGATTTGCCCCACGGCAGTATCGGTTATCAAAGCATCTTCGCGGTCGGCTTGACGTTGTTATTGATCACGTTGGCATTCAATATTCTCGGTTACTGGTTACGTAAGCGTTACCGCGAAGTTTATTGATGGAACCTACCGCAGTCGCCGAAATTCGTCGCCTCATCGCCAAAGCAAAGCGTTGGGATTTGATCTTTTCGTTAGTCGGTTTATTGGCGTTGTCGTTAGCGGTCACCGTGCTCGTGGGCTTGTTCGTGAATCTGGTTTGGGACGGCGCGCCGCGGATTACGACGGAGTTTTTCACGAACTTTTCTTCGCGCCGCGCCACCAGCGCCGGCATCGCCGCCGCCTGGGTAGGAACTTTGTTGGTGATGCTGGTCACTGCGCTCACCGCGGTTCCGCTCGGTGTTGCCGCCGGCATTTATCTCGAAGAATATGCGCCGAAAAACTGGCTGACCGGATTGATAGAAATTAACATCAGCAACCTCGCCGGCGTGCCGTCGGTCGTCTATGGATTGCTCGGCTTAGGATTGTTTGTTTATTTGCTCGGCCTGGGCCAAAGTATCGCGGCCGCGGGACTCACATTGGCGTTACTCATTCTGCCAATCGTCATCGTCGCCACTCGCGAAGCGATTCGCACCATTCCTGGCGCCATTCGTGAAGGCGCCTACGCACTAGGCGCGACCAAGTGGCAGATGGTGTCGCATCACATTATTCCCTACTCCAGCGCGGGTATTTTGACTGGCGTGATTATCGGCCTGGCGCGTGCAATCGGCGAGACTGCGCCGCTTATCACCGTTGGCGCCGCGGTAGCGATATTCTCCTATCCGTCGAGTTTGTTCAAAGGCGATTTTCCGTTTTTGTCGTTCGAATGGCTGCGCGAAAGTTTCACGGTAATGCCGATTCAGATGTTTCAGTGGACTTCGCGGCCGGACCAGGCTTTCCAAGTCAATGCCGCCGCAGCCGGTTTGGTGCTGATTGTGCTGACACTTTTAATGAACGGCTTCGCGATTTATCTTCGCTATCGCCTGCGCAAAAATATTAAATGGTAAAGAAAAAATGAGCTCGCCCAACATCACCGACGTCAAAGCCGAAGCGCGCAATCTGAATTTTTTCTATGGCTCGTACCAAGCGCTTAAGAATATCAATTTGCCGGTGGCCGATAAAAAAGTCACCGCGCTGATTGGTCCGTCGGGCTGTGGCAAGTCGACCTTCCTGCGTTGCTTCAATCGCATGCATGACTTGTATCCGGGCAATCGTTACGAAGGCGAGATCACGCTCAAGCCGGACAATGTAAACGTGTTGGCGAAGGGCATCGACCCGATCGAAATTCGCATGCGCATCAGCATGGTGTTTCAAAAACCGAATCCGTTCCCGAAAACGATTTTTGAGAATGTGGCGTACGGCTTGCGAGTCCGAGGCGTTAAGAACCGCGCGTTGTTAGAGGAAAAAGTTGAAACGGCATTAAAGGGCGCGGCGCTTTGGAATGAAGCAAAGGATCGCCTGAACGACCTCGCGTTCAATTTATCCGGCGGTCAACAGCAACGCTTGTGCATCGCCCGTGCGCTGGCGACGGACCCCGAGATTCTGCTGTTCGACGAACCGACCTCCGCGCTCGACCCGATCGCGACGGCGAGCATCGAAGAACTGGTCGCCGAACTGAAGAAAAGAGTCACCATCCTCATCGTCACTCACAACATGCAACAAGCTGCACGGGTGTCCGATTACACCGCCTACATGTATTTGGGCGAGCTGATTGAGTTCGACAACACCAACACAATCTTCATCAAACCGAAAAACAAACAAACGGAAGATTACATCACCGGCCGCTTTGGCTAGTGAGCAACGTCCTAATTTCTCGGCGCCGGTAATTCCGCACGCAGCATATGCGCCGAGGCCATACTCAACGCCGAGGGCAGCGGAAAATTTAAATCCTTCAGCGCGCGGCTTCCCCTCTGGATAGTCAGCCCATTCGCAATCGAATTGCTCGAAGCCTGCAAATATTAACGCTCGCTAGGCGATAATCGTGCAAATGAAACATTGCGGGGAAACGCAAACCGAATGAGAATTTTTTTAAGCTACGCCTCGCAGGATCGCGAGATCGCGCGCACCATCAATCGTGCGTTGCTCGAGCAAGGGCATGACGTATTTTTCGATCGCGAGGACTTGCCGCCCGGCGAGGAATTCCATATCCAGATTCGGCGCGCGATCGAGTGCGCAGATTTGTTTGTGTTACTCATTAGCGAGTATGCGATCGATACGGGCAGCTACACGCTGAACGAGCTCGACATCGCCGAGAAAGCGCGCAAGAAAGCTTCCGGACGGCTGCTGCCGGTGCTGTTGCAACCGATTTCGCTTGATCGCCTGCCTGCTTTCGTGAAGTCCGTGACGCTGCTCGATTCGCCGGGGAATGTCGCCGCCGCAGTGGCCGCTGCGGTGCATCGCGTGGCATCGAAACGCCGTCGTGGGCTGCTGTGGAAGTTGGGTGGCGTCGCGTCGGCCGTTGCGCTTATCGCGGCCGGCGTTTGGTTCGCGAGGCCCGGCACACCGGCCGGAGAGATTTCCGGCAAAGACGGCGCGCCTATGATGTTTGTGCCAGCCGGAAATTTCATCATGGGTGACGACGAAGAATCGCCACGCCGCGAGCTTTATCTGGATGGGTTTTACATCGACCGCTTTGAGGTGACGACGGGGCGGTATGCGAAATTTCTCGCGGCCACCGGGTCCGTGCGCCCGCCGGGCGGATGGGAGGCGCTCGATCTGAGCCGCGGCGCCGAACTACCGGTTGTCGACGTCGATTGGAACGACGCAGTTGCATATTGCAAATGGGCCGAACGCCGCTTGACCACGGAAGCAGAATGGGAAAAATCGGCGCGCGGCGTGGACGGCCGTCGCTACCCGTGGGGCGACGCATTGCCGGCACTTGACCGCGCGAACTATGAGAATGCGTCGCCGGAAGCCTACAATGGTGGTCTCGCGGCGGTGGGTACCCATGCGGCGGGTCGTAGCCCGTTCGGCGTTGACGATCTCGCGGGAAACGCCGCCGAATGGGTCGCCGATTGGTATTCGGATAGTTTTTTGCGCAGCGATGTACGTAATCCGAAAGGGCCGGAAACCGGAACGGCGCGGGTGGTCCGCGGTAGCGGGCGATTTGATCCGAGCGAACGTCTCATCGCCACCAAACGCTACCATGCCAATGCGGATCTTAGGAGAGAGGACATTGGATTTCGCTGCGCGCGGGATGTGCGGTAGAGGTTACATTTTCTTTGGGTTGCCACCAACCGCGTGGAACTTGCCTGTTGCCGGGGCATGGTCTGCGCGGCAATGGCCCGAGGTGGCCCAAGGCCACGGATGCAGTGAGTTGGCGCCGTGAAATCCCTCCCAACCTCCCTTTACGAAAGGGAGGAGCGATGGCATTGCTGGTGCATGATTCGTGGGCAGTGTCGACAGCGCCGGACGCAAGCAACTCGCAATGACAATAATGAAACGTGATGCTCATTTGCACGCTTGGCAGCGAAGATGTGATTTCTAATGCAATTCGTAATAAGCGATAATACGCCCCTACAAAATACGTCCCCGAGGCAGCAATGCGCAAAAAACTAGTAGTTGGCAATTGGAAAATGAACGGTGGCCTGGATGGCAACGAGGTGTTGCTGAAGGCTTTGGCGGATGCGGCGCCGTCGCTGGAAGGGGTTGACGTTTCGGTTTGCGTGCCGTTTCCCTATTTGTTCCAGCCGGCGATGTTACTGGAGAAGACACCGATCACCTGGGGTGCGCAGAATGTCAGCGAGCATTTAATCGGCGCCTACACGGGCGAGGTTTCCGCTGCAATGTTGAAGGAGTTTTCCTGCGCCTATGTATTGGTCGGCCATTCAGAGCGGCGCACGATTTATGGCGAGAGCGATGAAATGATCGCGCGCAAATTCATCGCGGCGCAAAAGGCAGACATCGTGCCGATTTTGTGTGTCGGCGAGACCTTGGCGGAGCGGGAGGCGAACGCGACTGAAAGCGTGGTCGGGCGGCAATTGGACAAAGTGATCGAGCTTGCCGGCATCGCCGCGCTGGAAAACTCGGTGCTCGCTTATGAGCCGGTTTGGGCGATCGGCACCGGGAAAACTGCTTCGGCAGAGCAAGCGCAAGCGGTTCACCAATTCATTCGCAATCGCATTGCGAGTCACGATTTGGGACTCGCTGCTAAGCTTCTGATCCTCTATGGGGGTAGCGTAAAAGCGGCAAATGCGGCACAATTGCTGATTATGCCCGACGTCGATGGTGGCTTGATCGGCGGGGCGTCGCTGATCGCCGAGGATTTTTTGGCGATTTGTCGAGCTGGGGTCAAAGTAGCTTAAATGCGCTGCGGCAACTGAAACTTTTTCGAGCAATTCATGGAAACATTCGTTTGGATTATTCACACCCTCGCGGCCTTGGCTGTCATCGGCCTGGTGCTGATTCAGCACGGCAAAGGCGCGGATATGGGTGCGGCTTTCGGCAGCGGTTCCGCCGGTAGCCTATTCGGCTCGACCGGCGCGTCTAATTTTCTCAGCAAAACTACCGGAGTTTTAGCTGCGATATTTTTTATCAGTAGCTTAGGATTGACGTATTTATCGAGCCATCGGCAAAGCGGTGGCGTGATGCAATCCGCGCCTGCCGTTGTGCAGCCGGCGCCACTGACAACCGAAAAGAAAGCGGATACACCGGCATCGACGACGGCTCCGGTGGCAGCGCCAACGGCGACGTCTACGACGCCGGCGGCCATCGACCCTGCGGCGACGCCGATAGCACCGGTGACTACGGAGCCGGCCGTGACCCCGGCGCCGGTGAGCGCCGAGCCCGCTGCGTCCGATTCGAAAGCAAAGGATATACCGAAGTAAGTTACAGGTTCCAGAAACCGTGCCGACGTGGTGAAATTGGTAGACACGCTGTCTTGAGGGGGCAGTGGCGAAAGCCGTATCAGTTCGAGTCTGATCGCCGGCACCAACCGAATAATTTTTTTGCTGCTGTACTTTCAGGTAGGTTTCTGAATGTAGGGTAGCCAAATATGTTAGAAAACTACTTCCCGATCCTGATTTTTATCTTTGTCAGCCTCGCCATCGGCGTGGCGCCATTGACGTTGGGATGGTTGATCAGCCTTCGCCTCGGCACCAACAAACCCGACGCGGCAAAACTTTCCCCTTACGAATGCGGCTTTGAAGCCTTCGAAGATGCCCGCATGAAATTCGACGTGCGTTACTACCTAGTCGCGATTCTGTTTATTCTGTTCGATCTCGAAATTGCGTTTCTATTTCCTTGGGCTGTCGTGCTGAAGGAAATCGGCCTGTTTGGTTTTGTCGCCATGATGATTTTTCTCGCGATACTCGTTGTGGGATTCATTTATGAATGGAAAAAAGGGGCGCTAGAATGGGACTAAATCATGAGTTTTGAAGGCGTCACAGAGAAAGGCTTCGTCACAACGAAGCTTGATACGCTCATCAACTGGACTCGTACCGGCTCGCTGTGGCCGATGACGTTCGGCCTTGCTTGCTGTGCTGTGGAGATGATGCATGCCGGCGCATCGCGCTACGATCTGGATCGCTTCGGCGTGGTGTTTCGCCCAAGCCCGCGCCAGTCCGACGTTATGATTGTCGCGGGTACACTGTGCAACAAAATGGCGCCGGCGCTACGCCGAGTCTACGACCAAATGCCCGAACCGCGCTGGGTGATTTCGATGGGATCGTGCGCCAACGGCGGTGGCTATTATCACTATTCGTATTCGGTGGTGCGCGGCTGCGATCGCATTGTTCCGGTAGATGTCTACGTGCCCGGTTGCCCGCCCACGGCGGAAGCGTTGTTGTACGGCATCATACAATTGCAGAATAAGATAAAACGCACCAATACCATTGCGCGGGCGGCCTAGGGTGTTAAGAATTTCAACTTTTAGCGATATCGTTTTTGCGCTGGCCGCGTCCGCCCTCAACCCAGCCCTTTCCCGCTTTCGCGGGAGAGGGAGTGTACCCTCGCCCCGTTTCGGGGAGAGGGTTAGGGTGAGGGGGCAGCCGTTGGTTTACGCGGGCGCCAATTGGTGAC
>JANNFT010000226.1:0-2677 GCA_031380185.1 Pseudomonadota bacterium | reverse complement strand
GTCGAAGCAAGTGTTGGCCGCGATCTTCCATATTTCCCATATCTATGCGCGCGACGTAACCCATCACACCGATTTACTGATCGAGGTCAACCCGCGTCACGTCGCGTTTTACCAGCGCATGTTGGGGTTCGTGCAATTGGGCGGCGAACGACTGAACCTGCGCGTCAATGCGCCTGCGGTTTTATTGTGGGTGGATTTGAATTTTGTCGACGAAAAGATTCGCCAGTTCGGGGGACATCCGGAATTGGCGCTAACGGAAAAATCGCTGTTTCCCTACGCGTTTTCACAGTCGGAGCAAGCTAATATCACCGCGCAGTTGCGCGACCTGCACGTAGAATAAAACGACGCCGGCGCGCTTCGATCAATGCTTGAATCGGCGCATGGATAGCCAGTCATAGGCATGGTGCTTCGAGGAGTCAAGCGGGCCAAGCGCGCACGCGAATTAAAAGACGTGATCGGAAATAAACCAATAGCCATGGTTCGCTGATAACTAGGCTTCCGGTGCGCAATACAACTCGAAACAGTTTCCTTCGGGATCGAACACTTGAATCGAGTTGAAATTCCCGCGTCTCATAACTTCTTTGTCGAAATGGCCGGCCCATTTTTGCAGTGTTGTATTCGATTCGACGCGGAAGCCAAAGTGAGCGTCGGTGCGTTTGCCCAACGGTTCGCCGGGAACAAAAACAAGCAATACGTCGGCGCCGACGGCGCGATGTTCGTCGCGACTTAAGCTAAACGTATCGCAATACCAAGTCGCGAGGCCGATCGGATCCTTGGCGGGGAAATTGACGTGTTCGAGTTTAAGCATAATGATTCCCTAGTTTATTTTTTACGCTGCCTTGAGTAATGGTTTTTGCTCTTGATCCGGCGTGCCGTCTTTCCATGGCAAATCGACATCGTAGTCTTTCACCAAGCAATCGTCAGGCAAACACGCGATCGGCGTAAAGTCGCGATGGGCGATGTAACCGGCGCGTTTGAAGCGGCGAATGTGATTCGAAACCGCGCACAAAGATAGATAAACACTGACGCGATTCCACGGGCTCAAGTTCGAAGACGAGGCATGCACCAAACATGAATGAAACATAATCATCGACCCGGCCGGGCCTTTCGGCGCAACAATACCTCCACGGCCGACCAGCTTGCCAATGGTGTCGTTATCGATGGTCCACAACGGGTAGCTCGTTGTGTTGAGATCGTGTGCTGCATCGAGCATGCCGAGCTTGTGACTGCCGGGAATGAACATCAACGGGCCGTTGAATTCGTTTACTTCATCGAGGAAGATTGCGATGTTCATCGCGCGCGGCTGTGGCATTTCGTCGTCGTTTTTCCAGGTGCCGTAATCCTGGTGCCACTGCCACACGTCGCCGTTGAACGCAGCCTTGCCGTTGATTTTGAACTGATGCATATAGAGGCCTTCGCCGAACATCTGTTCAACCGGTTTCACCATTCGTGGATGGCGCGCCAAGCGCGCGAACGGCGCGCTATACATGTGTGCGGCAAAGTTGGTGCGCACCGCATCGACGCCTTTTTCGCGCACATTTTCCGGACGCTGTTGCGCGTAAAGATGCGGTACTTCGTCGACGAGTTTTTTCGTTTCGCCTGGCGAAAAATGGCTGGGGAAGAACAAATAACCGTCGCGATCGAATTGTTCCAGTTGGGCTTGGCTCAATACCATTATGAATCTCCTGGTTTGTCGGTGTGTCAGGCCACGGCGGCCTGCGCAAGAATACGATTAGTAACTTTGTTTGCAGCGGCTTCACCGTGTTCGCGGGTGAGGCGTTCCGCTTTCGGACCATCGCCGGCGCGAATCGCGTCGAGGATGGCGGCATGTTCGTCCCAGACTGCTTCGCGCACGCCTGACGCAAATAATACGCTGATCATGGCGCGCCGAATATGCGCCCAATGTCTATTGGCGGACTCGGCGATCAGCCCGTTGCCGCTCGCTTCATAGATGGCGTTGTGAAAGGCGATGTCTGTTTCCACCAGCGCCGCAATGCTGCGTCCCCGCGCGGCTTTGCGGCCGCGCTCGATCAATCCTTGGTCGATATCGGCTTTGCGCTCTGCCGCCAAACGCGAGGCGAGGGCGTCGAGCGCGCCGCGTAACTGGTAAACCTGAGCAATACCTTTGGCATCGATCGTTGTCACCATCACGCCGCGCTTACCGGCGTCGATGACGAAGCCGTCTTTTTTAAGTAAACGCAATGCCTGCAACACCGGCTGTCGCGAAACATTCAATTGTTCGGCGAGATCTTCCTGTGCGAGCCGTGCTCCCGGCGCGAGTGTGCCCTCGGTAATGGAATGCAACAACGCGTCATAAACGCGCTCGACCAGGTCCGGCTCGAGGGTAATACGGGTTAACGCCATGAGTTTGACGGCCTAAAAAGTACGATCGAATTCTGTATACAATAAACGATATGGTTGCATTTGGCAAGTTTAACAAGGCCACTGCTACCTTTCTCGCTTGAGCGGCGACGCATAGCGCCGGCGAAATTTCCATTGACAGCATGGTTCCGTTGCGCGAAACTTAATTCTCAGCGCCGATTTGAGATCAGCTTGCGGGCGCGTTAAAAATTCTGCTAAAGCGAACGGACAACCCGATCGGCTTTAGCAGATCGGGTTTTTGCGTTTTGGGGGTGGTGATGACTCAAGAGTTTCATGCCGACACCTTGGCGGTTCG
>JANNFT010000170.1:0-27343 GCA_031380185.1 Pseudomonadota bacterium | reverse complement strand
CACTTCGCGCGCCGTTTTCAAAATCCGGTCGCACGGTACCATCACGCCGAGGTCGATCACTTCATAGTTATTGCATTGAAGCACCACGCCGACGATGTTCTTGCCGATGTCGTGCACGTCGCCTTTCGCCGTGGCCATGACGATTCGCCCTTTCGGCTTCTGGTCGCCAACGCGTTTCTTTTCCGCTTCGATGTAGGGTATGAGGTGCGCCACTGCTTGCTTCATCACCCGTGCGGACTTCACCACTTGCGGCAAGAACATTTTGCCCGCGCCGAATAAATCGCCGACCACATTCATGCCATCCATCAACGGGCCTTCGATCACTTGGATTGGCCGCTCGAAATGTTGGCGCGCTTCTTCTGTGTCGGCGACAACGAATGTGGTGATGCCGCGCACTAGCGCGTGGCTCAAGCGTTCTTGCACGGCGCTGTTGCGCCAGCTCAAATCTTCGGTTTGTGTTTTCGCCGAACCTTTCACCGTTTCAGCAATTTGCACCAAGCGCTCCGTCGCATCCGCGCGACGATTGAGCACGACATCTTCAACCTGTTCGCGCAGCGCCGCAGGGATTTGGTCGTACACGCCGAGCTGCCCGGAATTGACGATGCCCATGGACATGCCCGCTCGGATGGCGTGATACAAAAACACCGTATGTATTGCTTCACGCAATGGGTCGTTGCCGCGGAAGGAGAAACTTACGTTTGAAACGCCGCCGCTGATTTTTGCATGGGGCAAATTGTGTTTGATCCAGCGCGTGGCGTTGATGAAATCCACCGCGTAGTTATTGTGCTCTTCGATGCCCGTGGCAATGGCGAAAATATTCGGATCGAAGATAATGTCTTCCGGCGCGAAGCCGACTTCGTTTATTAAAATATCGTAACTGTTCTTGCAGATTTCCTGCTTGCGCTGCAGCGTATCGGCCTGACCTTTTTCGTCGAACGCCATGACAATGACTGCCGCGCCGTAACGCAACACCAGCTTCGCTTGATCGACGAATTTTGCTTTGCCTTCTTTCAGCGAAATCGAGTTAACCACCGAGCGGCCTTGCACGCATTTCAAACCCGCCTCGATTACTTCCCATTTCGACGAATCGATCATGACCGGCACTCGCGAAATGTCCGGCTCCGACGCAATTAGATTCAAGAACTTAACCATGGCCGCCTTGGAATCGAGCATGGCCTCATCCATATTGATGTCGATAATCTGCGCGCCGTTCTGGACTTGCTGCCTCGCGACATCGAGCGCGGCAGTGTAATCGCCGGCGAGAACCAAGCGCGCAAAAGCGCGCGAGCCGGTGACGTTGGTGCGCTCGCCGACGTTGACGAAAAGGGAATCGTCGCCGATGTTAAGTGGTTCGAGTCCCGACAGTCGCAGCGGTTTGCTCATGGGGTAAATGCGCGGGGTGGGATTTCCCGGATGCTCGCGCCGATGGCCGCGATGTGCGCGGGCGTGGTGCCGCAACAGCCGCCGGTGATATTCACGAAGCCGGATTCGGCGAATTCTTTGATGTGAGCTGCGGTGTGTTCGGGTGTTTCATCGTAGCCGGTTTCTGCGAGAGGATTCGGCAAGCCGGCATTCGGGTGACAACTTACATAGGTGTCGGCGACCCGCGCCAGTTCTTCCAAATAAGGCCGCATCAATTGCGCACCCAGAGCGCAGTTGAGCCCGACGGACAAAGGCCGCGCATGTTTGACGGAGTTCCAAAATGCCTCGGTGGTTTGGCCGGAGAGCGTACGTCCGCTGGCGTCGGTGATCGTGCCGGAAATCATGATGGGGCGGCGCGCATCGGGATGTTCATCAAAGTAGCTGTCCACCGCAAACAGCGCTGCCTTGGCATTGAGCGTATCGAAAATAGTTTCCAGCAAAATGAGGTCGGCGCCGCCGTCGACGAGACCTTTGGTCGCCTCGGTGTACGCGGCGACCAATTCATCAAACGTCACATTGCGCGCGCCGGGATCGTTGACGTCGGGCGAGATCGACGCGGTGCGGTTAGTCGGGCCGAGCACGCCGGCGCAAAACCGCGGATGATCGGGATGTTTACTTTCGAACTCGTCGCACAATTCGCGCACCATCTTTGCCGCAGCAAAATTCAATTCATACACAATTTCCTGCAAATGATAATCGGCCATCGCAATCGACGTCGAATTGAATGTATTGGTTTCAATAATGTCCGCACCTGCATCCAGGTATTGGCGATGAATCTCGCGGATGATCCGCGGTTGTGTTAGGGTGAGCAAATCGTTGTTGCCCTTAAGGTCGTGCGGGAAGTCCTTGAAGCGCTCGCCGCGATAAGCAGCTTCGTCCAACCGATGATTTTGGATCATGGTGCCCATTGCACCATCCAGCAGTAGGATGCGTTTTGCAAGTTGGTGATGAAGTTGCTGCAGCCTTGGAGAGGTCATTTTTAGGGAATTAAAAGATGGGCGTAGCACTCAATTTTAACATGCGTTATTTCGTTCGATTCATTGCCGGTGGAGCGCTGATTGCCTTTGCCACAATCTCGGCAGGTGAGGAGGCGCCGTTCGCTCGAGTTCCGGCGCAGCCCACAGAGTTGAACGCCCTCGCTAAGCAGTTACTCTCAGAAATCGAACACCTATCGCGCTATTGGGCATCAAAAAAATTACCCGCTATATCAATGGTGTCCCAAGATGAAATCAATCTTGTCGTTTGCAAAAAGCCGTGTGCCGTCCGCGCGGCTTACCTACCCGATCGCGGGGTCATGTTAGCGGATACTTTGGATCCAATTAATGTGCCGCTCGATCGTTCGATATTGGTCCACGAATTGGTGCACTATTTGCAAGAAATCAACAAGCGCTACTCGGAATTGACGCCCTGCAAACGTTGGTTCCAGCGCGAGCACGAAGCTTACGCGGTGCAGAATCAATATCTGTATCGGATTAATGCCAATCACCACGTAGGCGGCATGCTTGAACCGTCCATGTGCAATGACAATGCGGAAGTGAAAAAGTCGACTGCTTTTCAGCCCGACGGTGACTTATCTAGCCTGCGGTATTGAATTGCTTCGCCAATGTAGGCGCTTGAGACATTGTCCTGCCCGGCAAGATCTGCGATGGTGCGCGCCAATTTCAAAATTCGATGGTAGGCTCGGGCCGACAGACTTAGGCGTGTAATCGCTTGCTTCAATAAATTTTCTCCGGCCTCGTCGGGCTTGCATAGCTGATCGATTTCCTTCGTCGCGAGTTGCGAATTAGGTTTGCCTTGCCGCGCCAGTTGGCGCTGATAAGCGATTTCTACACGCGCTTGCACTGCGCTTGAAGATTCGCCATCGGCTTGTTTGGTGAGTTCGCTTTCGGTCAAGGCCGGCACTTCGATTTGAATATCGATACGATCAAGTAACGGCCCGGAAATCTTGCCGCGATAGCGTGAAACTTGGTCCGGCGTACAACGGCATTTGCCGTTCGGATGGCCGAGATAGCCGCACGGGCACGGGTTCATCGCGGCAACCAATTGAAACTGCGCCGGAAAATCCGCCTGGCGCGCCGCGCGTGAGATAGTGATGCGGCCGGATTCCAGCGGTTCGCGCAGCACTTCCAACACGCTTCGCTCGAACTCCGGCAATTCGTCGAGAAACAAGACGCCGTGATGCGCGAGCGAAATTTCGCCCGGTTTTGGGTTGCCGCCACCGCCCACTAACGCCACGCTCGATGCCGTGTGATGTGGCGAACGAATCACGCGGCGGCGCCAATTTTCAAGCTTAAATCCGCTGCTGCCCAGCGACTGAATCGCCGCAGATTCCAACGCTTCGTCCAAGGTCATGCTTGGCAACAGGCCGGGAAAGCGATGGGCGAGCATGGATTTTCCCGTGCCGGGTGGGCCGACCATTAGCACGCTGTGGACCCCCGCCGCCGCGATTTCCAAGGCGCGTTTGGCCTGCGTTTGACCTTTCACTTCGCCAATATCAAGGTAGGACGCGGTTTGTGGCGATGGTGCCTCTGAGAGCCGCGCTAGTATTGCCTGTCCGGTCAAGTGCCCGCAGACTTCCAAGAGCGATTTTGCCGGATAGACTATCGCGTTTTCGACTAACGCCGCTTCCTTGGCGGACTCGAAAGGCAACACAAATGCCCGGCCAGACTTGACCGCGTTGAAGGTCATCGCCAGTGCGCCGCGGATAGGGCGCAACTCACCTGTAAGCGCTAACTCACCGGCAAACTCATATTCAGAGAGCTTGTTGCTGGGAATCTGCCCGGTAGCTGCGAGTATGCCAAGCGCAATTGGCAAGTCGAAGCGGCCGCTTTCCTTGGGTAAATCCGCAGGCGCCAAATTCACTGTAATGCGTCTGGCCGGGAAATCGAAACGAGCATTTTGCAACGCCGCGCGCACGCGATCTTTGCTCTCTTTCACCTCTGTTTCCGGCAAACCGACGATGGTGAAATTAGGCAAACCGCCGGAAAGATGAACCTCGACCGTAACCTGTGGCGCGTCCATGCCCGCAAGCGCGCGGCTGTAAAGCACGGCGAGGGACATTTTAGGGGCTAGGAAAACCAGAAGCAGGGGCGTGCATTGGCCTTACACAAATTTTTTGCGCAAACTCACGCTCGGCCTGAACCTTTTTCCAGCGCCACGAGTTTCGCTTCCAGTTCCGCCAATTTCTCGCGGGTGCGCAGCAATACTTCGCGCTGAACATCGAATTCCTCCCGCGTCACCAAATCCATTTGCGCGAACACCGACGATAACATTGCCCGGGAATTTCTCTCGAAATCTTGCAACGGACCGTGCGTAGCGAACTCCGAGAGCTTTGCAGTAATCTCTTCAATGATTTTGCGTTGTATCATGACGAAATTTTAGCAGGTTATCGAGACGTCGTAGCGAGGCCGCGCTGGAACTCGGTCAGGTTTCACCGTTCGGCACAACTCAGATTACGCCTAATGGACGTTTTTAGGAGAACGATGAACTACTAGTCGACGCGGATTCGCGGTCCCGCCGCCGTGCCGCTCAGGCGTAGCGTTTCTTGCATTTTGCGTTGATTGATCGTCACGCTCGCGGCCAAGCGTCCATTCAACTCTTTTGCTGTGGAAAAGCTAGCCTGCCCGCTAGCGCTGAGCGGTCCGGCAACCAATCGCATATTGCGTAGTTCATATCCCTTGGCGCTTGATTGGAACACGCCGTCAATAGTCTTGAATGGTGTTTTGCCGCCAAAAATTTCTTGCGGGCTCTCATGCAGCGTGCGCGTGATGTCGATCCCCGAAAGTTTGCCATCCTGCACCGAAAACTTTCCGGCCAATATCATTCGGCTAAGCAGATTTTCCGATGCATCCGCCTCCGCATCATATTTTCCGTTTACACTAAGCTTGCCTTGCGAAACCACTGGGATGGCGGGGAACCGGTCAACGTCAATAGCATCGATTTTAAACGTCCCGCTGAGTTTCCAGCGATTACTCCAGCGTATCGTGCCTTTTCCGTCGAAACGCCCGCCGTTTGCGCGCCCATTGAGATCTTCGATTATAAATTCGCTCGTCGTCAGTTTCCCGGCCGCATTCACGGATTGCATGTCGAAATCGGCGCCGGGGAAACGCCAAGCCTGGGCGGACAACGTCAGTTGAAAATGCCCATCTTGCGGCTCAATAGCCATCGTTAATTGACCTTCTTTTGAGTTAAATACAACCTTACGTAAACCGCCTTCGGGATTTAGTTCGAGTTCTGCAGTGACAGTTTTTAAACCCAGGCCGTTGCGTGGGACGCCCATGGCCGGGATAACGATGCGCCGAACCGGAAGTTTGAGATTCGTGCGGGCCGCCAGCAATCGTTGGTAGATATTTTCATAGGGATGCGGCGCAAAACTCACCGCCCCCAATTCCGCCGCCCTAAATGCCTTTGTCCCATTCAGCCAGGATGATAGGTCCGGTGTGGCTTTGATTTCGCCGATCAGAATAACCGCCGGCTCGCCGATTTTGACGCCTTCAAGGCGTACCAGGGGCGACGGGAAGAGCTCGATTGTTGCGGCAGCAATGCTGACGGGCTCGCCGAGGCTTTGCATGAATACGCGTTCTGCCTCCTCTTTGAGTGCCGCTTGTGGGAAGAGGCGAAGCCCACCGATCGCCGCAACTGCGAGCAGTAATAGGGGTAAACCGACAATCTTGCCCCATGGGACTCCCGCGCCGCGCCGATGCGTGCGAACCTTAGTGAGCCTGGTGAGTTTGCTCGACCAGCCGGGCGCTTTCGCCGCACGTTGCGCCGGTGAAAACCCTTTTGCTTGCTCATTTTCCGTTTCAACGCCACGCATAAGGACACGACTATCCTCGATATCGCGGTCTGGGTAAGGCGCTTGTTCCATCGCGTCCGGCAACTCGATGGAGTCATCCAGCGGGGACTCATAAAGCGCTTCCGGCGAATAGGCAGCGTGCGACGTGCTCGGCGCATCGAATTCCCGTGCCGGCATCGAGAAATTGGGTATGCCAAACGTGTCGAAACCTGACGCATTCGCCATCGACGCTCCCCGGTTCTTTGCCGCGATCGCATGCTCGATACGCGCTTCCGCAGTGTCCCGTTGCGCTTGTTCCCGTGCCTTCAATTCAGCCTCGGCCCCGCTACGCGCGTCGACTTCTGCGTTCAGCCGCTCTTGAATTTCCACCTCGGCCCGAGCATTCGCCGCAGCGTTTAGTTGCGTTTCTTCTTCTCCGCGGCGGCGCGATACCTCTTGACGGGCTATCGCCTCGGTTTCCGCAGCCGCCACAAGCGCGCGGTCTTTTTCCTCGTCTGCGAGCCGCCTGAGTTCGACTTCTCTAGCCGCGGATTCGAATTCAGCCTTGATTCGAGCCTGATATTCTGCTTCTGCTTCGGCTTTTAAGCGCGCTTCTACTTCGCGGGCTCTAGCCTCGGTTTCCGCGTTCAATTTAGCTTCTGCTTCAGTTGCGTCTGCGCGGGCCTTGGCCTCCATGGCCAGCCGTTTGAGCTCCGCTTCATTTAGCTTTGCTTCCGCCTCCGCTTGAAGCCTTGCTTGAAATTCCGTTTCGGCCCTCAAGAGCGCTTCCGCTTCGCGGGACCTTGCCTCGGCTTCAACCTTCAATCTTTCTTCTTCTGCAACCGCCTGCGCACGGGCTTCGGCCTCAGATGCCAATCGCTGAAGTTCGTCTTCCCTAGCCTTGGCTTCGGCTTCGACTTGCAGTCGTGCAGCCTCTTCGCGGGCTCTCGCCTCGGTCTCCATCTTCAGTCTTTCTGCCGCAGCCGCCTGCGCGCAAGCTTCGGCCTCAGATGCCAATCGCTGAAGTTCGTCTTCCCTAGCCCTGGCTTCGGCCTCGACTTGAAGTCGTGCAGCCTCTTCCCGAGCCCTCGCCTCGATCTCCATCTTCAGTCTTTCTGCCGCGGCCGCCTGCGCGCGGGCTTCGGCTTCGACTTGCAGTCGTGCAGCCTCTTGCGCACGTGCCTCGGCTTCAAACGCCAAGCGCTTGAGTTCATCTTCCTGAACGCCGGCGTCGATTTTTGCTTTACGCCGCGCGGCTTCTTGCTGCGCACGCGCCTCCGCTCCCGCCGTCAGCTTGGCCGCTACTGCAGCCGCTTGTGCGCGGGCGTCTGTTTCCAGTGCGCGCTGCTGGGTTTGCGCTTCCTTCAGCCTGGCATCCGCGTGGAGGCGTCGTTTGGCTTCCTCGGCCGCCCGAACCTCGGCTTCCAGCGCAGTTTTTTCCATAGCGCTATCGGCGACGCGGCGGGCTTGCTCGCGCGCTTCGGCATCTACAATTTTGGCCTGCGCGGTTTCGGTAGACTTGGCTTTTCCAACCCCTGCGTTGGACGGGACCGGCACCCTGTTCGGCGTTACGGAGGAGACCGGGGGCTGGGTTCGACTAGGCGCAACCGGTGAATTGCCCTTACCCTTCGCAAGATCCTGTTGCACGTCCCGCATCATGCTCCCAAGGAAATCAGTTGCGGGGGATAAATTTTGTGTCGACCGCGAGGGTTTGTTGCGAGATTTAGATTCCGACACAACTTGACGATCCGGATTGGGTGTGACGTCGGAAGATGAAGTAAGTTGAACTTTGAGTGAGACCGCCTTCACCAAGCCGTCTTCGAGAAGCATTTCTAGCGTCGCTTCCAACACGCTACGGCTTAACCCTACGCGCGCCGATAGCTCTGCGACGGACGACTCGCCGTCGATTAAGTTAAGTACCGTCCGCAGGCCCGCGGAAAGACGCGCCTTACCCGTTACCTCCAAATCGCCCTTGGCCGTTCTGGCAAATACTTGCGCTAATGAAGTCATGTTAGATAGGTGAACTGGGGTCTAAGATTTAGGGAACCAACGCGGTTCATTGCACGCTTTGGCCGTAAGTACGATTTGTCCGTGCAAACTCAGGAGCCACGGAATCTCATCTCCTCCGTTACGGCCGGCTTCACTTTCAGGTGGGACATTTTCTTGCGCGTGAGCAGCAAAAATTCGGCGTGACAATCGAAATCTTTCTGCGTCACCCAATCCCTTTTCGTCGCCTTCGACGACAATGTTGCACGCGAATTTCTCGCGAAATCCTGCAACGGACTGTGCGCAGCGAATTCGGAAAGTTTTGCGTTAGTATTTTTGCTGGATTTGGTTTGAATCATGGTGGCCGATCTCGCAACGCCATGTCATATAATACTTTAAAGAAGTCTAGCAGGTAATTGAAATTTTGGGAATCAGCGACTAATGAACTATGCCGCCGCAAACGGCGGGGTATCGAACACCAAAATCAAAATACCTCTCGAGGCAAGCCACGGGGAATTTAACCCGAAGAGATTAAGCGCCGGATATTCTCATTTTCTATCGGTTCGATTTTCCCTATGAATTTCAAGGTTCCCGTCGCGCTTTATTTGAGTGCATCGCTGATCATGCACGCGCCGAGTTGGTGCGCGCTATTTCTAATAGGCGTAAGGGTCGACGATAACCAATTGAATAACAGAATTTTTCTTATTGGCACGGTTTCTGCTCAACGGTATGTGAGAACAACTTGACTATCGAAAGGCAGAAAAATGAGAAAACGGATTTCCAATTTTGTTTCGGCGCTCATCATTGGTTTGGCTATTGAAACGTCAAAGGCGGAAGAAGCCGCCGCGCCAACTGTAGAGCCGGCTTCGCGCCATACGAATACCGGAAATCTCGGCTTTTTTAGCGATTACCGCTTTCGCGGAATTTCTCAAACGGCGAAACGTCCGGCAATACAGGGAGGTTTTGATTATTCCCATGCGAGTGGAATTTATGTGGGGACTTGGGCTTCGAATGTGAGCCACTATTCCTACACCGACGCGAACATGGAGTGGGATTTTTACGCGGGTTACAATTACAAGCTCAATGACGATATTGGGCTGACTGCCGGAGGTTGTACTACTAATATCCGGGCGGAAAAACCGGCAACGGCAAGCGCTGGGATACCTTTGAAGCTAATTTCGGTGGCAACTGGAAATGGGTGAGTGGAAAAGTTTGGTACTCGGTGACCGATTTTTTCGGACTGAGCGATCCGAAGTCGAAGGGTTCAACCTACATCGAGACGAATCTCAGTTTTCCATTTTCGGAACTGAAGACGGGCAATGTTTGGGTCGACAAGCTGACGCTGGTTGGACATTTCGGTCGTCAAAAGGTCAAGGGCTACAAAAATTTTGACTACACCGACTGGAAACTCGGTGCGACCTATGACTTCAATGGCTACATTCTCGGGGCTTCGTACGTCGACACAAATGCCAAGAAAAGTTTCTACACGCTCGCAACAAATAGGGGCGACAAATACATTGGTTCTTCAACCGTTGTGTTGTCGGTGAGCAAAACGTTTTAAACATTGGAGTTATCATGAAATTGGTATCCGCAATTATTAAGCCCTTCAAGCTCGACGAGGTACGCGAGGCGCTTTCTGCCATTGGCGTACAGGGCATCACCGTGACCGAAGTCAAGGGCTTCGGCCGGCAAAAGGGACACACGGAACTGTATCGCGGCGCCGAGTATGTGGTGGACTTCTTACCGAAGATCAAAATCGACGTGGCTGTGAAAACGGAATTGCTCGATCAGGTGATCGAGGCAATTGAGAAAGCCGCGAACACGGGCAAGATCGGCGATGGCAAGATTTTCGTTTTCGAACTGGAACAGGTCATCCGCATTCGCACGGGTGAAACTGGCGCCGACGCTTTATAGGGAGACAACCATGTACAAAAAACTAGTTCTGACAATAACCCTGCTCATGGCTTTCGGCCTGAGCGCAACAGCCCTCGCCGAGGATACTAAACCTGCCGACGCCGCGACACCCGCAGTAACTGAAGCGGCGCCGGCCGCGGCAGCGGCGCCGCCAGCCGTGGCCGAAGCCGCACCTGCGGCGGAAGCACCTGCCGCCGCGCCGCCGCCTAACAAAGGGGACACCGCATGGATGATCGTTGCGACCTTGCTGGTAATCATGATGGCGGTTCCGGGCCTTGCACTATTTTATGGCGGCATGGTTCGTACAAAGAATATGTTGTCAATGCTGATGAAGGTTTTCGCAACGTTCTCACTGCTGTCGATTTTATGGGCGATCTACGGCTACAGCGTGGCGTTCACCGATGGCAACGCGTTCTTCGGTGGATTGAGCAAAATCTTCTTGAAAGGCGTAATCACGAGTTCCACGGCGGCGACCTTTAGCAAGGGCGTTTACATTCCCGAGTACATCTACATCGCTTTCCAACTCACCTTCGCTGCAATCACGCCTTGTTTGATTGTCGGGGCGTTTGCCGAGCGGGTGAAGTTTTCCGCGATTCTGTTCTTCATGGTTTTGTGGTTTACGTTTTCGTACCTGCCGATAGCTCATATGGTGTGGTTCTGGGCCGGCCCGGACGCGATCACGAACGATGAAACCCTTGCACAAGTCACCAACGCCGCCGGTTGGCTCTGGGCAAAAGGCGCGCTGGATTTCGCCGGCGGAACCGTGGTGCACATCAATGCGGGCATCGCCGGCTTAGTCGGTTGCCTGATGATAGGCAAACGCATCGGTTATGGTCGCGAGGCGATGCCTCCCCATAGCCTTACCATGACCATGATTGGCGCTTCCTTGCTGTGGGTCGGTTGGTTTGGCTTCAACGTTGGTTCCAACTTGGAAGCGACGGGACTCGCCGCATTAGCCTTCATCAACACGCACCTCGCAACAGCCGCGGCGGCGATGAGTTGGATGTTCCTCGAGTGGATAATGCGCGGAAGGCCGACTATGCTCGGGGCTGCGTCTGGCGCCATCTCGGGCCTGGTCGCCATCACACCCGCCTGTGGATTTGTTGGACCAATGGGCGCCATTGTGATCGGCTTGGTAGCCGGTGCGCTGTGCCTTTGGGCGGTGGTATGGCTCAAAGCCAAGCTCGGCTATGACGATTCCCTGGACGTGTTTGGCGTGCATTGCATCGGCGGAATATGCGGGGCTTTAGCGACTGGCATCTTCGCTGCGCCGTCGCTTGGTGGCCAGGGCGTTTACGACTACATAAAGGATGCAGGAAATCCCGACTTCTCCATTTCAAGCCAATTCATGATCCAGCTTACTGCTGTAATAACAACTTTAATCTGGTCGGGGGTCGTATCGTTCCTCGCGTTTAAGATTGTCGACCTCACGATTGGACTACGCGTAACTGAAGAGCAAGAACGCGAAGGTTTGGATGAATCTCAGCACGGTGAGCGCGCCTATCACATGTAGTTCCTCCTCCCTGATCGAACCTCTGATCTCCGGGTGCCTTGTGCGCCCGGTTTTTTTGGGTGTTTCGTCGCTTTAGAGCGACGAATTTGCAGACACGTAATCAACTCTTTAGACGAAGAGCGGCATTTTACGTCGCCCTGAGACGACGAAATCTCGTCGTTTGCTAAAGCGTGTTTTTCCGAATGTTATCGAATTGTTACGGCGAATCAATTTGTTAGTCAACTATCGGACGGCCTGGCACGGTGCTTGCTTTCAGACATTAAGTATCTGAAATCGTTAGGATCAATTGATGCAAATGTATTTGTCGTTGCGAAGCGTGGCGCATGAAACGGCGAAGTTAGCCGCTGCACTTGGCGCGATTTTGATTCCGTTATTTTTAGTGACGATGGCAATCGATCATATGCGTGGTAATTTGTCGAGCCCGGTTTTTTCTGCTGTGTCGATGTTGAAGAGCGTTTGGTTTTGAGTTCGAATTGATGTTTCTCCTTTAGTTGCTTCCTCCTCCAATATTCTGGGCGCTTCGGCGCCCATTTTTTCTCCACAATCCAATTGCAATAATTCTGTGATTGATGCCGGCGTGACTATGCGAAAATGCCGTCGGGCGATGCTCGATGGCGCTTTTGTTCGATGCCCGAAAACGCGCATGAATGTTGCCTCTCCAGCCATGCATTGCCAGATGGCAAGTAGGACGAGCCTCCTGGCGCACCACGCGTCAGCGATTCGTTACTTACACATTGCTGCGTGCTTTTCGCTGTCGAACAACGCGCTAAGTGTCGGCATTAGGGTCTTCAAGATCTGCGTCGCCAGTGCACTGGTGAAGTGATATTTGGCGGCATTTTCTCCTGGCACGTAGGCGACCAGAGTGCCGAAGAATTTGTCCCCAAGTATGAACATAAACGTTGCCGAGCGGTTCACCACGCGCGAGGAAACCAGCTGTCCGTGTTTGCCGTAGGTATCAAAACGATGGTCGCCTGTGCCGGTCTTGCCGCCGATTTCTATATGGTTGCCGTGGCCATCAGTGAGCGCGCCGTTGAGGCGCTTGGCTGTGCCGCCCACTACGACGTCGATTAATGCGCGACGCGCGACCTCGGCGACCTCCTTCGGCAACACCCGCTCGCCACTTTGCGGGCGTCGCTCGAAGCGTGTCTCGTAGGGTGTGGCGGTTGCGAAGTGAAGACTTTGTAGTCGCACCGCAGGCCGGCGAACGCCCTCGTTGACGATGATGCCCATCAATTCGGCAAGGGCTGCGGGCCGATCGGCCGAGCTGCCCAACGCGCTCGCATAGGAGGGTACGAGGGAATCGAACGGATAGCCCAATCTTTTCCAAGTGCGATGTACTTCGAGAAATCCTTCGACTTCCAACAAGTTAAGAATGCGCCGATCCTGCGCGTTCTTACGTCTTGTGCTAAACAACCAGCGATACACCGCTTGGCGTTCGTCGCCGCTCGCTTCCAGCACTTGCGCTTCGGTAGCGCCGGGGTGGGCGCGCAAAAAACCGACTACCCATAACTCAAGTGGATGAACACCAACAATGTAGCCGCGATCGGCAAGTGAAACTTTTGCCGGCGCGTATTTCGCGTATAAATTTTTGCTTTCCGCTTCGTCGGGTTTATCCTCGGCCAGTTGCCTACCAAGAAACGCGCTGAAACTGCCCTCGCCGGCGTCGGGATCGATGCTGCGGAAAATTGTCGCGAGCTTGACATCATTCGCGCGCACGCCTTGCACCAGCAAATCTTCCGCTTCCCGGGCGCTTTTGCCACGATATTTTTGTAGGAACCGGCGCACGAAAATGCGGCCTTCGCGATCGGCGAATCGCGTCAAATAATCTTTGCGCCGCGGATCTTTAGCGTCGGTCAATAGTTTTGCCGATGAGCCCGGTGTTTGAAACATATAGTGCCGCACCACGTCGCGCATTAGGCGCACAAACACTAAATTCACCGAATTTCGAAACCCATCACGTAACGGCATGACCCGGGCATCGTCATCCGCATTGAAGTTATCGAAGTGATGGGCGCCGCCACCGGTAAAAAACTCTTCGCCGGCGTTGGCGGAGTAATGTCGATCCATCGCCGATTCCAGCATGCTTGGAAGATCGCCGGGGCCGTTGATCTTGAGGTAGTCGATGGCCCAACGTGTCAGTACATCGCGCGCATCCACTTCAATTTTCGCCAGGTCTTCTTTCGTTGTGTCGGCGAAGCGTTGATGCAACGCAGCGATAATTTCGAGATAAGTCACCAACGTGCGAAATTTTGCCGTGGAGCCCAGATCAAGCTTTGTCCCTTGATTAATATCGAAGGGTTGCGGGTAATTGTCGGTCTGAACGCGCAGCAAATTGCCTTGATCGGTACGCTCAAACAACGTGAAGCTATACACGACTTTCGCCGGGTCGGCGCTTTCCAACAACTGTTTTTGATTCAAACCCAGTGCCTTCGTCACCATCGGGTCCTTGAGTTGATAGAGAACATCGGTGACCGATTTTTGCAGGCCCTGATGAAGCGTACTTTGCACGCTAAGATCAAGGCGATCCAGATCGTAAAGTCGTCTCGTGTCGATCAGGCCGCCGAGATGGGTGCGGACATTCATCGCCGTTTTTTGCGTCGCGAACGCGCGTGGCGGCGCCACCACTTTGTCCGTGTTTAAACGTAGATCCGCGGCGATCGACGCATCGCGAAATGCAGGAGTAATTACACCGTCTTGCGCGAGCAAGCGCAAATGGGTGTTGGCCAATTCATTCAATACAGAAGCTTTGGCGTTCAACAGATCCGAAGGCCGCCGTTCGGCGATTAGCAGCGACAACACTTGCTTATATGCCAATGCCTGCCTTCCTGCATCGACCTCGCCGACAGGCTGTTGCAAGAGCTGATTGACCTCGTTGAAATCTCGACCGTACCAAGCCCACAACCCATCGCCGATACCGTTCACTTCGCCATAGCCGACCTGGGCCGCGAGCGGCACGGTGTTCAAGTAGTCCAGCACAATTCGTTGCCGTGTAGCGGTGGTGTTGGGTCCGTCGAGATAGGCACGCAATGACGCAGACGCCATTTGCCTAAGCTTTTCTTTTGCGGAGGCAGTGCGGCCATCGGGCGAATGGCGATACTTCTCGATCTGCGTCGCGAGGGTGCTGGCGCCCTGGGTGTCGTGGTCGGGGAAAAGCAGGTTGATGCCTTGATCGATCAACGCCTTAGCGAAACGGTCCCATTCAACGGCGGGATTCCGGTTCGGATAAGTGGTGTCCAGGAGCTCGCGGTTCTCGATGAATAGTAGAGAATCGACCAAGAGTTTCGGCACGTTTGAAAAACTTTCGTAGGTTCGCTCGGGATAGCGTACGGAAAACAGCGCCGCATTCATGCAATCGAAAATCTCGAGACCGGCTCGGGTTTTTTCGCGGTGGGGCGGATAGATGTCGTTGTCGATGAGCCTGATTAGCGCCGGCGCCATCCGCGCTTGCTTGGCGATGTCGAAATCCTTGGCGATCAAATTTTTACTCAGGCTCGCCAAGTTCGCGTAACCAAAGCGCTCGTCAAACGGCCCGGTCGTTGGGAAGCGAATGCTAGTGCTGGCGCCCTGTCCGACTTGGAAAGTGAGGTCTTTAGCTTTTTTCGAAAGATAGTCAGCTTGCCATTCCGAGGAGACTAACTCATTTATGCCCAGTCCGAAGGCAAATGCGAGTCCGACCCAGAGCAACGAAAGCAGCAACCCGCGAACGGCGTACCAAGTTGTGTAAAGCGCAGCGATTATCATCAACGTCTAGTTTAGGTTCTAATTATGCTTCTGCCGCCGCAATGTCGGCGTGATAGTTGGTAGAATTGTCGCCTGATGATCAATGTGACGCGGGCACCGCAGCGGAGAGGCGATGAGTAAAATTTCTGAGACACTTAAGGTCGCGCAGCAGCGAGCAAAAGATATGAGTTTACCCTACGAAGGTGCGCTTTTGCCCGCGGAAGCCCATCTGATATTGCAAGAAGCGCCGGCGGCGAAGCTGGTCGATGTGCGCACGCGCGCGGAGTGGGAATGGGTTGGATTCATCCCGGGCGCCGTACAAATCGAATGGCAATCCTATCCGGGCGGTCAAGCCAATCCCCTTTTCATGGATGCATTGCGGCAGCAAGTCGACAAAGAATCGTTGGTAATGTTTCTGTGCCGTTCCGGCGCAAGATCCCACGCCGCCGCAGCCGTGGCGACGCAAGCGGGTTATCTCGATTGCTACAATGTGCTACAAGGATTCGAGGGCGACAAAGACGTTAACGGCCATCGCAACATCGTCGGCGGTTGGCGCGCCGCGGGCTTGCCTTGGAAGCAAGGGTAATCGCGGCATCGTTCTAACCGGATATGATCGATCGTTACGCCGTTATCGGCCACCCCGTTTCGCACAGTAAGTCACCTATCATTCACGCCGAATTTGCCAGGCAAACACGGCAAAACATGCTGTACAGCACTATTCTGGCGCCACTCGACGGTTTTGTTGAAGAAGTCAAAGCGTTCATAAAACTCGGCGGTCGCGGCCTAAACATAACGCTGCCGTTCAAGCTTGAAGCATTCCAACTGGCCACTGAAAAAAGTTCGCGCGCGCTCGATGCCGGGGCGATCAACACACTGAAATTCGTCGGCGACAGTATCGTCGGCGACAATACCGACGGCGTCGGATTGGTTCGCGATATCAAACAGAATCTCGCGTTTTCGATCCGCGACAAGCGTGTGTTGCTGATTGGCGCGGGCGGCGCGGCGCGCGGCGTGATTTATCCGCTGCTCCAGGAAGCGCCGCACAGCCTCGCAATCGTAAACCGTACGCCGGCTACAGCCGCACAGCTTATTTTGCGGTACTTCAAAATATCATTTTTTAAGCGCACCCATCTCGCCGCCATTACTTTTCCGGAGTTGAAGGGTCAGATATTTGATCTTGTCATCAACGCCAGCTCGGCCAGTGTGAAAAACGAAAGCTTGCCGCTACCGGCCGACCTCTTTGCGCGTGGATCGTTGGCATACGAGTTGATGTATGGCAAAGGTCGTACCCCATTTATGCAATTTGCTCGCGAAGACGGCGCCGGCAAAGTGGCTGATGGTTTGGGTATGTTAGTGGAACAAGCGGCGGAATCGTTTTTCATCTGGCGCGGGATTCGCCCCGATACCCAGCCGGTGTTTAGCAAGCTCAAAAATATTCCGCCTTGATATTCGTCAATCGCTGGCTGTGGATCGCAGTGGGTTTCATCTTCTTACTGCTGATTTTGCACCAACTCTGGGTGTTGGCGCATGTGGTGTGGTGGGTGAATCACAATCCTTCGACCAGCGCCTTTATGGAAGAGCGGCTGGGGATCATGCAGGAAAAAAATCCCGACGCGCAATTGCGCCATCGCTGGGTGCCCTACAGCCAAATTTCCAATCACCTGAAGCGCGCGGTGATCGCCGCCGAAGACGCCAAATTCGTCGACCATGAAGGTTTCGACTGGCAAGGGATCCAGCGCGCAATGGTGAAAAATGTCAAAAAAGGCAAGATCGTCGCCGGCGGTTCCACCATTTCTCAGCAGCTTGCGAAGAATTTATTTCTCTCCGGCCGGCGCACACCGTGGCGCAAGGGCGAGGAAGCGCTGATCACGATGATGCTCGAACAGTTCATGAAGAAACAACGTATCTTTGAGATTTATCTTAACGTAATCGAGTGGGGCAACGGCGTTTTCGGCGCCGAGGCGGCGTCACGCCATTACTTTAAAATCAGCGCTGCGCAGCTCGGCCCGGCGCAAGCTTCTAAACTTGCAGCCATGGTGCCTAATCCACGCTTTTACGATAAGAACCGCAGCGCGCGCGGTTTGCTGCGAAAGACGCGCATCATCCAGCGGCAACTGGCCGCAGTCGAAGTACCGTAACAAAATTGGGTGGCATCGCCAGGCTCGTTGTCTGGAGCGGCTTCTGGTATGGCATGCGCCAATAGCCGCGTCCCGCTTGCCTCCTGGCCCATCTTCGAAGCGAGAATAGTTAGACGGCGCTGGGCCAATTTCCCTAGAATGGCGAGATGAGCGAGCCCGTCCAGCAGGATGTAATGATCGATCGAACCGAACCGCGCCCGGCAGAGGATATTGAGCGCGCGTTCGTTGATATTTCTGCATTGCTCGACAAACACGATTTGGTCGAGCACCTGGTTCATGCGCAGCAAATGCCGAACCACGAGTTGATAGAAAATTTGGTTCATCGGCAAAGCCTGGCGGATCTGAAATATCGCTTGCAAGCCAAGCTCGATAATACGCATGCGGCCGACGTCGCGCGCATTCTTGAGGCCTTGCCGCCAGAGCGCCGTTTGCGCGTATGGGATTTGGTCAAGGCCGAGCGCGACGGCGATATCTTACTCGAAGTTTCCGACTCGGTTCGCGAGGCCTTAATCGCAAGCATGGAGTCGCACGAGTTGGTGGCGGCCGCGGAGCAGCTCGACGCCGACGAGTTAGCGGATCTGGCGCCGGACCTGCCGCGCGATGTGATCCACGACGTGTTGGAAAGCCTCGATGCTCAGGATCGCGCGCGCTTGCAATCGGCGCTGTCCTATCCCGACGAGTCCGTCGGCGCTGCGATGGATTTTGAAATCGTTTCGGTGCGACCGGATATCAGCATTGAGACGGCCATGCGCTACCTGCGCCGCCTCGGCGAGTTGCCCGATCACACCGATCAGTTGTTCGTCGTCGATCGCGACGATCATTTACTCGGCGCCTTGCCGCTGAATCGCATGTTGGTGCTCGATCCGGAAACCAACGTCGGCGATATCATGGAAAAAGAAGTCACCAGCTTCAAACCGACCGACGACTCCGCCGATGCCGCTTCGGCCTTCGAGCGTTATGATTTCATTTCCGCGCCGGTGGTCGATAGTTCCAATCGTCTTGTCGGGCGGCTTACGGTCGATTCCATGGTGGACGTGATTCGTGAAGAATCCGACAGTCAAATGTTGGGTCTGGCGGGTTTGCGGGAAGAAGAAGATCTGTTCTCCTCGGTATGGAAAAGCGCACAGAATCGCTGGTTGTGGCTGGCGATTAATTTAGTGACGGCGTTAATCGCCTCGCGCGTGATCGGCGTGTTCGAAGGCAGTATCGAGCGGCTTGCCGCGCTCGCGGCGCTGATGCCGATCGTCGCCGGAATCGGCGGCAACTCCGGCAATCAAACCACTACGCTGATCGTGCGCGGCCTCGCGCTTGGCTCGATCAATTTGGCCAACACAAAAAAATTGTTGGTGAAAGAATTGGCGGTAAGCCTACTCAATGGTTTGTTTTGGGGCAGCATTCTCGGTGTCATTGCGTATCTGCTTTATCATAGTGTGTCGTTGGGGCTGGTGATGGCGAGTGCGATGACGCTTAATTTAATGGTCGCGGCATTGATGGGGACGTTGTTACCATTAGCAATGCATAGGCTGGGCCGAGACCCGGCGGTGGGATCCAGTGTGTTAATCACGGCGATTACCGATAGCATGGGCTTTTTCATTTTTCTGGGGCTGGCAACGCTGTTTCTGCTTTGAGGGGGCGCGGGAGTTGGAATTCTTAGAAAGACCAAATTGGCGTTGGCTAAATTATGACTGACCGTTCGCCGTTCGCCGATCGCCGCAAAGGCCGGCTGGATCGCCGCGCCAGCGGCAGGCGCACGTCTGATTCCTGGTCGGGCTCGGTGCGCTTTGCCGGTTGGAACGAACAACTGGTGCAATTCTTAACCCGCTATCTATTCATCGCGTTGGCGCTGGTGTTCTTCGGCAGCTCCGATGGCGTGACTCGGATGGGCATGAACCGGTGGCAAATCTACGCTTTTTTCCTCGGCCACGGCGTGATCAATACGATCCTGATGTGGCACGCTTGGCGCAACCCACGTTCCATCATGCGTTACCGCATCGCCATGTGGCTCGACATACTTGCGGTCTCGGTCGGCGTACTGAACGATCCTTACGACATTCCACCGACGCTGATCGTCTACATTCTGGTGGTGCTCGGTAACGGCATGCGTTATGGCATGCCTTTCTTCGCCGAAGGCCTCGTGGCCTCCTTTATCGGCGGGCTGGCCGCGCTCGGCATTCGTCAGATGCACTCCACGCTTAGCATGGCGCCGGGGATGATTTTCCTCACGCTGTTTTCCGGCATTGTGCTGATTTATGCCTACATCTTGATGGGTCGAATCGAGACGAGCCGGCGTCAGTTGGAACACACCAGCGCCACCGATACGCTCACCGGTCTCCTGAATCGGCGCGGACTGTACGAAATCGCCGAGCGCTTATTCGACCGCGCGCTTGGCCACGGCGAAAAAATCGTTGTGATGTTCGCGGATATGGATAAATTCAAAAGTATCAACGACACGTTTGGCCATCCTGCCGGCGATCAGGTGCTGCGCGAATTGGGAACGATTCTGCGCGAATCGCTGCGCGCCCATGACATCGCCTCGCGCTATGGCGGCGACGAGTTCGTGCTGATTTTGAGCAACACCAGCCTAGACGAAGCCGAGTACGTCGCGCATCGTATTCAAGAAAAAGTGAAGACATCCGCGCAAGCGCGCGGCCAAGATATCAGCGTCACCATTGCTTACGGCGAGGCGCCGACGCATGGCGCTACGCTAGACACCGTTCTCGAAACGGTCGATCAAGCGTTGTATCAGGCCAAACTCAAACATGGCGCCGGTGGCTTGATGCGCGCGGGCCAAGTCGAAACGCCAAATCCGGCATAATTTCCGCCTAGTGCAACGCCAAGAAGCGCGTAGTGGTTACGCGGTAGCTCTAGCCACCGGCCTCGGGCCAGTGAATGTAGGCGCAATGTGCCGGAAGCACCGCCACTGTATTGCCTTTCAGGCCAACTCCCGATTTCGTCGTATTCGTTATTCAACAAGAAATTTGATCGATTCGTGATCGTTTTGTCAAAACGTCAGTCTAGAGTCAGTATTGCGACTAACATCCAAACGCTTACGACAAGTGTATAAAGCGCGAAGGATACACTAGGAGATTCAACTTGATTATTAAAATACCCGCTGACATCGTTCCGTCCGAGATTACCGATAAACAGCTTTACCTGAAGCGCCGCGAGTTCTTGCAGTTGGGTGCGGTGACGGGCTTGGCGGCACTGGCAAGCGCTATTTTGGCGCCGCTCGACGCTCTGGCGTTGGCGAAACTCAGCGTTGCCAAGAAGGCGAATGCGACAACGGAAGATGCATTGACGCCGCTGCGCGATGTGACCGGTTATAACAATTTTTACGAATTTGGTACGGATAAATCCGATCCTGCGGATTATTCATCAACGCTGAAAACCCTCCCGTGGACGGTAGCAGTCGAAGGCGAAGTCAAGCGCCCCAAGGTTTACGACATTGACGAATTGCTGAAACTGGCGCCGTTGGAAGAGCGTATTTATCGCCTCCGTTGCGTCGAAGGTTGGTCGATGGTAATTCCGTGGATCGGCTATTCGCTTAACGAATTGATTAAGCGCGCCGAGCCGACGGGTAAGGCAAAATATGTTGAGTTCACGACGTTGCAGGCGCCGGAGCAAATGCCGGGGCAAAAATCACCGGTGTTGAATTGGCCTTACGTCGAGGGATTGCGTTTGGACGAGGCGATGCATCCCCTCGCGTTGCTTTGTGTTGGGCTGTACGGCGAAGTGTTGCCGAATCAAAACGGCGCGCCGGTGCGCATCGTAGCGCCGTGGAAATATGGCTTTAAGAGCGCCAAATCGATCGTTAAAATCCGTTTTGTTGAGAAGGCGCCGTTGACGGCTTGGAACCGCGCCGCGGCGAGTGAGTATGGTTTTTATTCCAATGTCAATCCGGATGTCGATCACCCGCGCTGGAGCCAGGCGAAGGAGCGTCGCATCGGCGAATTCGGCAAGCGCAAAACGTTGATGTTTAACGGCTATGCCGACCAAGTGGCGCAGCTTTATAGCGGAATGGATTTGAAGAAATCATTTTGATATGAGTTTACTGGCGCACTTAAAGATCGTTGACGGCAAGCAGGTGGCGCGGCTGAAAGCGGCGGTTTTTGTCGCGGCGACTGCGCCATTTTTGCTGTTGGCATTACGCGGTTGGAATTCTTGGCGCGGGCAGCCGTTCAGTCTTGGCGCGAACCCAATTGAGTTCATCACCCGAGACCTCGGCGATCGAACGCTGATCTTTCTGATGATTACCCTGGCGCTGACGCCCCTACGTCGGCTCACCGGTTGGAATTGGCTCATAAGAATGCGCCGCATGCTTGGGCTGTTCGCTTTCTTTTACGCCAGCCTTCACTTTGTGACCTATATTTGGCTCGATCAGTTCTTTGATGTGCGGGACATTGTGAAGGATGTCATTAAACGGCCGTTTATCACGGTCGGATTCTTGGCGTTCCTCTGTCTCGTTCCGTTGGCTGTGACGTCCACTAACGCCATGGTCAGGCGCCTCGGCGGCAAACGTTGGCAGGCGCTGCATCGTCTAGTTTACGCGATCGCGATCCTCGGCGTAGTGCATTATTGGTGGCTGGTGAAGCGCGACATTCGTGAGCCGCTTATCTATGCGGCAATCTTGACGTTACTGCTTGGATTGCGTATCTATTGGAATTTGCAGAAACGCCAAAATACCACCGTCACCACAACGGCAGCGGCGCAGCGAGTCTAGGAGATAGCGAGGGTAAGGTTGCCGCCATTCGCGCGCGCAGCTAATCTTGCGCGCGCGAATGGCGGCGTTTCGCCGTAGAGCCTTAAGAGAAGATAGGCTTGATCAGCGGGGCGGGAGCCATCGGCGATGCCATCGGCTTTTTCGCCACGGGCTTCTTGGCAGCGGGTTTCTTCGCTACTGCCTTTTTCGCCGGCGCTTTCTTGGCCGGGGCCTTTTTCGCCGGCGCTATTTTAGCTACAGGCTTTTTCACTGCCGCTTTTTTGGCCGCTGGTTTCTTGGCTACTGCTTTCTTAGGCGCAGGCTTCTTAGCTGCAGGCTTCTTTACCGCGGCCTTTTTGGCGACGGGTTTTTTGGCCGCGGGCTTTTTCGCGGCAGGCTTCTTGACTACCGCTTTCTTGGCGGAGGGCTTCTTAGCTACGGGTTTTTTCGCGGCGGGTTTCTTTGCCGCGGGTTTCTTTGCTGCTGTTGCCATTTATAACTCCTTAGTAAGTTTTACCGTATGGTCTGTTAAGACTCGTGTGATACTGCGTACACGACCAAGCGCATCGGTGAGCGAATCAACATAGCGACCACAACTTCAACACCATCACTACGCTTGACTTTTATCTTGGTGTTTGAATTCTATGGCAAGCTTTTCGAAAATGCACAGGAAATCAATGTTTTTCGCAATGTTTTTTGCTTGATTTCTAGCTGATTAGTATCGAGTCGATACTAATTGATGCAAGTGTGTAATATTTGTAACGGGCCTTGCGTGGATGCGCGTGGTGCGATCATTTCGCGCCGCCGAGGCGTCGCTAGGGCAAAGTTTTTTCGTGAGCGTAGAGGTCGCGCACGCTTTCGCGGGCACGGATGAGATGACTGGACCTGCCGTCGACCATGATTTCCGCGGGGCGCGGGCGCGTGTTGTAGTTGGAGCTCATGACGCTGCCGTAAGCGCCCGCGGACAGCACGGCGAGGAGATCGCCGGACTCAACAGCGAGTAAACGTTGTCGCGCGAGAAAGTCACCGCTCTCGCAAACTGGGCCAACGATGTCGTAAACGGCTGCAGTTTGCCCGGCACGTGGCGCGACGGAAACAACCTCGTGATATGCCTCGTAAAGGGCCGGGCGAATCAAATCATTCATCGCCGCATCGACGATAGCGAAGCGGCGATCGCCGCCTTGCTTGATGTATTCCACCCGCGTTAGCAGCAGTCCGGCATTGCCGACCAGCGAGCGACCGGGCTCGAAGATCATCTGATAATTGCGCCCCACTAAGCGAGCATTCAACGTCGCGGCATACTCGGATAGTGCAATCGGCGCCTCATCCTTATATCGGATACCGATGCCGCCACCCAGATCGATGTGATGCAGGGAGATGCCATCCTTCGCGAGTTCATCAACAAGTTCTAATACTTTATCTAAGGCATCGCCAAATGGCGCAACGTCGGTAATTTGGGAGCCGATGTGGCAGTCGATCCCAAGGATTTCGATCGAGGGCAGTGCGCTTGCCATTTGATAAATCGTCCGCGCCTCGGCAAACGCAACGCCAAACTTATTCGTCTTTAATCCGGTGGCTATGTACGGGTGCGTTTTGGGGTCGACGTCGGGATTGACGCGGATCGAAACGGGCGCTCGCCTACGCATATCGCGCGCGACGTCCGCTAGGCGCAGCAACTCAGGTTCGGATTCGACGTTGAAGCAAAGAATATCGTGCTCCAAGGCGCTGCGCATTTCCGCCGCGCGCTTACCTACGCCGGAAAACACCGTCTTACGCGGATCCCCGCCGGCCGCGACCACTCGCTGCAATTCCCCCTCTGAGACAATATCGAAACCAGCGCCTAACTTGGCGAATAGGTTAAGGATCGCAAGGTTGGAATTTGCTTTGACAGCGTAACAGACCAGTGTATTTCGTTCCGGAAAGGCCGCCGCAAAATCATTATAGGCTCGGGTGAGCAATGCCTTCGAATAGACGTAACAGGGCGTGCCGTACTCCGCCGCAATGCGCGCGAGTGGCAGATCTTCGACACAGAGGTCGTTTTCGCGTGTTTGAACTAGGGGCGCGTTACTCATTTCTTCTGGTCTTTTTGTGGCGGGGGATTGAGTTCAGGCAAACTCAGCGGTCCTTTAAGGCCGCAACCCGCCAGTAGTAAAAGCAGAATCGCTAGCCTAACGACATACGCCATAGTATGCTCACCGAAGAAAAATGTGTTTCCATGGTATCACAGCGTCGGCGCGCAATTCGACAGGTCGGAGCGCAGTAAGTGGTCGAAAAGGGCGCGCTGATAAAAGCGCACGATGCCTGAAGACCCGCATGAATATTGACGCTCAACGCGATGGGCGATTTACCGAGAATAGTCGTGGCGGATCGATGGAAGTGGCGCAAAAGCGGGTCAAACTTGATATTTTCATATAATTCAGAGAGATAGAATTCTATTTGTATCGAGTCGATACTAATTTTTCGATAAAATGCAAGTTTGATAATTTAGTATCGAGTCGATACCAATAAAAGGCGGTGGGATATGCTCAAGAATCCGGTAGCAATGTTGCAATTGGTGGAGCGTTTGGGGAATCTCATCCGTGCGGAGATGCGTCGGGTAATCGGTCAAGAAGGGCTCCAGCCGGTGCACTTGGAGGCGATGCTGTTTCTCAACCAAGCCAATCGATTCAGCAATACGCCACAGTCGTTAGCCGAATTTCTCGGTGTAACCAAGGGCACGGTATCCCAGAGTTTGCTCCTATTGGACCGGCGCGGGTTGATCGAACGCTACCAAGACGAGGTTGATAGACGTGTTGTTCGGCTGCGTTTGAGCGAACAAGGCGAACAAATGCTCGAAGAGATGCAACCGGCGTCCATGTGGCAATCTGCCACTCGCAACATCAGCGCCAACCGTATCCGTAACGGCGTTTCTGCTTTGCGAGAAACCCTTTACATGCTGCAAAGCTATAACGGCGCACGTACCTTCGGAGTCTGCAATACTTGCATTTACTGCCAGCGCAAGAGCCAGCGAACCCACCATTGTGCGTTGTTTGCCGAGCGCTTGTCCGGGCCGGAGACGCGGTTAGTGTGCCGCGAACACCTGCCGAAGTCGGCCACCTAAGGACTAGCAGCCGAGTTTGGTTCTGGCCCTTTCAATCGCGGCGCGTACCTGCGCCGGGGCGGTCCCGCCGATATGATTGCGCGCTGCGACGGCGCCTTCCGGGGTCAGAAGGGCGCGCACGTCTTCTTCGATTAGTGCGGAAAAACTGTGCAAGGTCGTTAGCGGTAGGGCGCTGAGATCGCAGCCTTCGGTTTCCGCTGCACGCACGGCGCGGGCAACCGCTTCATGTGCATCGCGAAACGGAACGCCTTTCTTGACAAGATAGTCGGCTAGATCGGTGGCCATGGCATGCCCTTGCAATACCGCTTGGCGCATCGCCTCCGGGAAAACCGTCACGTCTTTTAGCATGTCGGCAAAGATCGTCAGCGTCATCAATACCGTATCGACGGTGTCAAATAACGGTTCTTTGTCTTCTTGATTATCTTTGTTATAGGCCAGCGGCTGGCCCTTCATTAACGTCAGTAAGGCGATCAGGTGGCCATTTACGCGGCCGGTTTTTCCGCGCGCGAGTTCGGCAACGTCGGGATTTTTCTTTTGCGGCATGATGCTGGAGCCGGTGCAAAACCGGTCGGCTAACTCAATGAAGCCGAATCGCGGGCTCATCCAAACAATCAATTCTTCGGACAATCGAGATAGGTGAGTCATGACGATGGCGGCTGCCGCGCAGAATTCAATGGCGAAGTCACGATCGGAGACGGCGTCCAGGGAGTTTTCACACACGCCGTCGAAGCCTAATTCTTCTGCGACGAAATTCCGATCTATCGGAAAGCTGGTTCCGGCGAGCGCGGCTGCGCCCAGCGGCAGGTAGTTGACGCGCTTTCGGCAATCGACAAAGCGCTCGCGGTCGCGCGCCAGCATTTCAAAATAGGCCATCAAATGGTGGCCGAGGGTAACTGGCTGGGCAACTTGCATATGGGTGAAACCAGGCATCAGAGTCGCGGCGTGGGTCTCGGCGAGAGAAATGATGGACTTTTGCAATTTGCCAATTGCCGTAACGATTTGGTCAATCGCGTCGCGAAGGAACAGTCGGATATCGGTCGCCACTTGATCATTGCGCGAGCGGCCAGTGTGGAGCCGACGCCCCGCCTCGCCGATGCGCTCAGTGAGCCGCGCCTCGATATTCATATGGATGTCTTCGAGGGCGTCGGAAAAGACAAATTTGCCGTCCGCGATGTCCTGAGCGATGCCAAACAACCCGGTGTCGATGGCGGCTGCATCTTTGGGGGAGATAATACCTGCAGCCGCGAGCATTGCGGCGTGTGCGCGCGAAGCCTCAATATCTTCCGCCCAAAGGCGCTTATCCACGCCAATCGACGAGTTTATGGCCATCATAATGGCTGAGGAACCTGTGGCGAACCGTCCACCCCACATGGAATTGCTCAAAGGCTTGATCCTTTTCGTTCAAATTCATCCACCCAATCAGCTAGATGTGCCGATCAGCTAGTTGTGCCCGATCAGCTAGTTGTGCCTGATCAGCTAGTTGTGATTGTGCTGTCAACTCGCAAATGGCTAGGTTCGATACTTGGCGCTGGGTTAGCTCAAGCGTTCTCGCCTTAACCAAGCGCCAGATCAAGGGTTTCGCATGCTAGGACTGCCATCAAAGCCACCTTACACCAGCCTGGCCATTCTTGGCGTCCTGGCGTTGGCGATATTTGCGATAGTCCACGGCTTGAATGGGGTCGAACGCGGCCAGACATCTGATATTGGTTTACAGAAATTGGGAACATTGAAGGATGTTGGGTTTCTGGGACCCGACGGCGAAAAAGTTCGGTTGAGCGACTTTCGCGGCACTCCGGTGGTTTTGAATGTCTGGGCGACGTGGTGTGGCCCGTGCGTGGAGGAGATGCCGTCATTGGATCGACTTCAGCGAGATTTTCCAGGTGTACAGGTTATTGCCGTCAGTTTGGACAAAGGTGGCACAGCGGAGGTTGAGAAATTTTTCCGCCAAGAAAGCATTCGCCACCTCAAGATTTACGCCGATCCGACGATGGACCTTATGGCATCATTGGGCATTGAGGGCTTGCCAGTCACGATGTTGATCGGTGCGGATGGCCGCGAAGTATATATATATATATAT